>JAQBOY010000036.1 GCA_028287805.1 Mucilaginibacter sp. | reverse complement strand
AGGAATAACAACTGGGCCTGTATAATATTGGCGATGTTATCATCAACCGGCGCACCCAAAAAAATAATGCGGTCCATCATCAGCCTCGAAAAAACATCCATCTGCGCCACACGCATCTCGCGTTCTTCGGTAATATAGGGTGTCATGGCAACGGGTAGGGTAGTAGTTGCTATGCCGGAAATATAGTTATCTACCTGCTGATTTTTGACATGGCAATGCCCAACCGCAAATTTGCGGAACTCGTGTTTATCAATATTCATACTAATTTATTTTATCGGTTTATAAAAAGGAGTCTTATTTTTTGACTGAATGAAGCATGTTCGGGACTGGCAAATAATTGTTGATGTACAGCTTCAATTTCCTGCTTAAGCTGCCTGCGGCCATAACGATGTATAAATTCATACGCTTTTTGCTGCCATGCTATTTTTTCCTGCAGTTCGGGCTCCAAGAGTAGCCTTGCTTCAAATACAAGTTTGTTTCCCGTATCCGCAGATCTATGAAGATACGCTTCTATCTGTTCAGTTTCATTCCATAAAGTCTTCATAGACGAGCGATTTTTCTTTAATGGTTTCTCTTACTTTCTCCAGGCATTTATATTTCTGTACCGTTGCCGACCGAACACCCGAATAACCAAATTGGGTGGCTATTTCTGTTAAGGGCAACCGGTCATAATAAAAGCCGGTTAATAATTCCATACATTTTTTACCGGCTGTTGCTAAAAAATGCATTAAGCGCTGTGCCGAAGGGCTGCTTTCATCCTCCGTTAAAGTAACATCTATATTATCCAGGGGCATATTCTGGCAGTTTTCCCGGTATTTTTTGAGCCATAAGTTTTTCGCTGTCCCAACCAACCAGGCAATATCATTTTTTATTGAAGCGGATACTTTGTTTTCATAATAAATAACAAGCGCGTCATGAAAAATATCTTTTGCTTCATCAAACGAACCACCTCTGCGGCTGATATACTTTGCAACTGCCGGAAAAGCCTCTTTATAAAGGTTAATAAAAAGCTCTTCGCGCTTTGCAGCTAAATGATCTGAATTGCTGATACCTGACATAAAATAGTCTTTTATTTATAAGTGCAAATTATTGGCTAAGTATCACCTTTTATTAAATAAAAATACCGATTATTTTATTGCGGGTTATTTTTTTATAGCCGTAACCCGTGTACCATCCTCTCCGTTAGTCTCAAATATCAGGGTGTTATCTTTTAATTGTGAAACATAAAATGGAAACTCCCTGGTTCGGCCGCTATCTAAAGTTTCTTTAAATTGAATTTTATTATCTTCTATTCTAAACTTACCGTGAGATAATACCTGGCCGCTCCAATAAATTACCAAATCATTATTTTTTGAGAACTCAATGTAAGGCTGTTCTATTTTTAACTTCCAATCGGGTTCAGTTATGGGTGGATTTTTATTGGGGTTTTCTAATTTGATATATTTCCATTTGCCATAAAGGTCTTCCGGTTTGATAGATTGTTTACAAGCAGAAAAAAATAGCAGGGCGAGAACAGGCAGGTATAGGTTGTGTTTTTTCATAACCGGTATTTGAATGCACTAAAATAAGAAAATGGGAGTGTATTCAAATTAAAAGGGGATTATCATTGTCTAATAATCCCCTTTTTTTAAAGATGGTCTTTAAGGGCTTTTCTTGTACGCGTTTCGGCTTTTTTCACTTCATCTTTCTCGCTTAGCGGTCTTTCTGTTTTAAGCGAATTGTTTTGTTGCGGACTAACGTTTTTAACGGAATATCCGATCTTCGCTTCTTCTACATGCATTTTCATAATGGGTTTTATTAATTAAGTATTAATATAATTTTAAGTATTAATTATAAAACTTGACAGTAATAGAAATGTTTGAATTTTTTTTAAATATTACAATACTTATAAAAGGTTTATTTATTGGCCTTTTTTATACTATCTGCTTTAGCTTTTGCTTTTTTCTTGAAGAACCCTTTTAACAGAAAGTTATTTTGCGCAGCTTCCAGATCCGCATTTAAATTAACGGAGCTTTTTTGCAGGTTATCTATAGTGCTTTGTAACTGGGCAGCACTTTTAGGGTCATTCAATAAAACGCCTAAAGAATTATCGGTAGCGTTAAGTTTATTGCTAAGGTTATCAGTTATTTTATTAGCGTTGGTAGCCGCTTGCTGAAACTGATTTACTGAAGCTGTTAACTTATTAAATGTGGTAGTATCCGTAAACATTTTATCAGCTAAGCCGCCTTTAGTATTTACTTTTTGGCTAAACTGGCTTAACTGGGCAGCCATACGTGCGGCGCTGGCAGTAGTTACCTCTAAATTGCGCATAGCATTGCGTAATTGTATAGCCATTGTACTATCGGCCATTAAAGTTCCTACGGTTCCCTTACCCTGTAATATTTTATGACTTAATAATTTAAAATCACCGGTTATAGATAGCAGATTTTGATTGTTTTGCTGCAAGGTTTTCATCATATCATCGGTTGATGTTAGTTTTTCCGCCTGTAGTATATCACCATCCTGTACAATTGGCGCCTGTGGGCTGCCACCATCAATAACGATGATCTTATTGCCTATCAATCCGTCAGAGCTGATGCGGGCATTGGCATTGCGGTGTATATATTGCTGGGTAGCCTGGTCAATACTCATTCGTACATCAACCTGTGCCGGTCCGCTAAAACGGATGCTGCTGATGGTGCCAACCTTAACACCGGAGAACCAAACGTTATTGCCCTTTTTTAAACCCTGTACATCATCAAATACAGAGCTGATATGGATGCTTTTTGAAAAGGTTTTTTGCTGGCCTCCTAAAAAAAAGATACCAACTATAAATATAATAAGGCCAAGCGCTAAAAAAAGCCCAACCCATATTGCCCGTTTATTATCTGCTGTATCCATATATAATATAAATCTATTGTATAAAATTGTAATCAAAAAAAGGTTTCACACGAGCATCATTAGTATCAAATACTTCCTCAAATGATCCAGTGCGTTGAAATTGTCCATCAAGCAGCATGGCTATCCTGTCGCCTGTTTCTTTGGCACAGGTTAAATCATGCGTTATAATGATGGATGATGTATTATAGCGTTGCTGTACTTCATTTATCAGCTCGTTGATCTCTATACAGGTTATTGGGTCAAGGCCTGCTGTAGGCTCGTCATACAGCATAATCTCTGGGTTTAATATCAGTGTACGTGCTATACCTATGCGTTTACGCTGCCCGCCGGAAAGCTCGGAAGGCATCTGGTTAATAGTTTGTAAAAGACCAACTGCATCCAGCACGCTTTCAACCGCTGAGTCGATTTCCTTCCTGGTAAGGTTTTCCCGATTTCGCACCAACGGAAATTCCAGGTTTTTACGCACGGTCATGCTATCATATAAGGCACTGTTTTGAAACGAAAAACCTATACGGATACGTAGCTCCTGTAATTCCTTAGCATTTATTTTTTCTAAATCGTGCCCCAATACTTTTACTGTTCCTGCATCGGGATTTAACAGCCCGGATATGATCTTTATCAATACCGATTTACCGGTACCTGAACGCCCTAACACTACTAAATTTTCTCCCTGGTACAAATCCAGATCAATACCCCTCAGCACCGCGTAATCTTCAAAGGCTTTTTTCAATCCCCTGATGCTGATTACCTTTTTGTTATGGTCTATATTTGATTTAGTCTTTTTTTCCATAAACCGTTATCTAAACCAACCTTCTATCTGCACAATTATTATTTCTTCTACAAATATTAAAAACATGGCTGTTACTACTGAGCCATTGGCAGATTTGCCTACACCCTCGGTACCCCGGCTGGCATTGTATCCCTGGTAACAACCCACAATGCCAATAGTAAAACCAAATACAATGGCTTTAATTAAGGATGCAATAAAATCAACAAAAGTTAAAGGGTCAAAAACCTGTTCAATAAAAGTAGTATAGCTGGTGCCTTCATTAACATATACATTTAAAAATCCGCCTAAAAGAGCTATAAATCCGGTATAGGTGGCTAAAATTGGAATAGTTAACGTAGTTGCAATTACCCGTGTGCATACTAAAAATTTAAACGGTTTTGTACCTGATACCTCCATGGCGTCTATTTGCTCGGTTACCCGCATGGAGCCCAGCT
>JAQBOY010000377.1 GCA_028287805.1 Mucilaginibacter sp. | reverse complement strand
TACTAACCTCCAATTCAACAAAAACAGTTACATCGTTTGAAAGAACCATGCTTTTTTCGCCTACCCCAAAATCAGTACGGTTTAGTTTAAAGCTACCTTTAAAGCTGCTTGAACTGCCGGTTCCCATATAAATAAACGGTACTTCAATTTGCTTCGTCCTGTTTTTCATAGTTATATTGAATTGCCCAATATAATTATCCTCGCTTTTTTGTTTAAAGGAGACGGACTTCATGGTGATTTTTGGAAAATGCGCCGCATCAAAAAATTCATCAGATTTTAAATGATTATCGCGGGTATCGTTATCTGTATTAATAGTATTTACATCGGCAATAGCTTCAATAATGCTGGTATTTAGGTGAGCAGGGTCAAACAGAATACTGGTCTGCAAACCGGCAATCGAACCGCCGGTATTAATGCCTAAATTTTTGATTTGAAAGGTTATCTTTGATTTGGTTACGGTGGTTTTTACTTGTGCTAACGCACCTGCGGTTAAAAATAACAGAATAATAGGGGCAAATATTCTCTTCATAATACGAATTAACGACGTTTACCTAAATAATATGGTGTGTGTCGGCATTTTTACAATAAGGCGCCTGATCTGAAGAATATAAAGCATATATCATTAAAACTCCACATGCGCCCTCATCCCGAAAACATTAACCGGTCCGCGGTCTTTATTATAAGCCGGGTTTATAATAAACTGGTAATCGGGCGTGAGCCAAAACTTTTTTTGATAGGCGTTGATCTTGTAGTATAGTTCTGCTATCATTTCGGGGGCATAATTCAATTTACCATCACCTATTAAAAACCCATAACCACCGGCAGCTAAATAATTACGGTGAGGTGCAGATAATCCATTACCTACAAAGGCTAATCCAAGTTCATCATTGGTGCGTTTCCATAACGCCCCATTTAAAACACCGCCGAAACTTACGGAGCGATCTATTTCTGTAAAAAACCAGGTTTCGGTATGCCCATCGTTATAGCTTGCTTTAGCAAATACACCAAAATATTTAGTTAAATATTGGTCGGCATTAATGCCGAAACCATATTTATGCCTTCCATAAGCCTGGGTAGTATCCACATTGGGTGCTTTTGGATTTTGAGCGATGGCTAAATCATAATTACCAAATTTGCCGTTATTGATAAATCCCAGTAACCGTACAGTGCCTTTCTGGCCATTAATAGTATACCGCCTTTCGTACTCCAGCGACTGCGTATTAGCCTTTGTAATTTTAGTATCCCATACAGATTCATTAGGAACTGTGGTAACCATGGTTACGGCAAATCTTAACGTCCAGTTAGGCTGGCCCAACTCGGTGTACACGCCCATTGTATATCCACGTGTATTGGCCGGGTAATCCCATGCGCCGTTATTCATTAGCGCCCAGTTCATAAACTGCGAACGAGGGTCATGACTAAAATTATTACCGTCAAAAAAATCTGACATGCCAAATTTGCCAACAGCAAATGAAAAATAACGCTTGCTTTTAATACCTCCCATTTGGTTGTATTCATCCTCAACAGTATCCTTTTCGGTTCCCCACTCAAAATTCTGCTTGAAATAAAGCCGTGCTATATAAATTGCGGGAGACGCGCTGCCTACCCTGAATGTTTCCCCATTAGGAAAGCCCGCTATGCCTAATGTTTTACTTAAACCGGCACCGCCTGATAGTTCCGGGTTAAAATAAATTGCTGCACCTTTCCAAAGCCGCGCCGCGCCAAATAGTGTTGTGGTTATGGAACTTTGGGTTTCTGACAGTGGGCTAAGACTATTAGCGCCGCTATAAGGCGCATTAAATGAAGGCTTTGATTGCGTAATAATTGTTTGCTGAAAATGAAAGCTAAATTTTTGCTGTTTTACAGTGTCTTGTGCAACAGAAAGTTTAATAAAACCAAATAAGAGTATTAGCAGGGGTATTTGTTTCTTCATTATGCGCAAAAATAAAATATTAATGCAAACTCAATGGTTTCATGCCCAATAAAATTTGCTAAATACTTTTTCTAACGTAATTGTTTAAAACCGTAAAACGGGAGTATTTATTAGCAGTGGCTATAATAATGCAACTTATACCTGCAATACATTGGTAGGATCATTTTGTAGCGACAATTAATTCAGACTTGTCAGCATTTAAAAATTCAACCACGTCAAATTCCAGTATATCTGCTATTTCAAAAAGTCTTTCTAAGGTTATTTTAGTATAACCCAGTTCTATTTTACTATACGCATTTTGCGAGATATGTAATTTTAATGCCAGATATTCCTGAGTATAATTTCTATATATCCTTTTGTTTTTTATAGCAGCTGCTATAGCTTTTACCCTATAATTCTGTACTTTACCCATATATTATTAGCACTAAATTGTAAGATAAACGAAAAATATAGGTATTCGGATTTCTATTTTTTAAGCATTGTTGTTTTAAAAAGTGTATTTCACAAATACTGTGGGCAATAAAGTGGCATCGTTTAGCGGGATTTGGTCTACAGCAGGAAACGGTTTATGGTGCAAATAAAAGTCATAATAGGCTTTTTGTACAGTGCTATTGCCTGACATCGGTATATCAAAACTGATAGAAAAAGGTATGATAAAATCATGAAATTTTTCCTTATCGGGTATAATCCATTTATGATTTGATTTTTTTAAAGCAGCAATTATCGGGGGAGTCAAAAGCAGGTCGTCGGCATAATAAATAACAATTTTTGTTATTGTGCCTCTTTCATCGGCCGTAAACTTAAAAACAGCTGTACCGGTAGCTTTTTTGGATATAATTTCGGGAGAAACCTTTAAACTGTCTTTAAAAAAACGCGTCATTATGGGATGGCCTCCCTGGAAAGGAAAAGATAACGTTTCCTGGGCCATGCTATAAACTGAAAAGAAAGAACTTAGTACGGTTAATAAAAATACTTTTTTCATATAACTGATCATGATATTGAATGCCGGATATTAAATATCGAATTAAAAATTACTTCAGCATTCTTTATTCCACATTTTAATTACAAATCCCTGGGCTCCCTTTTTGTGCCTTCATACAGTTCATACTCTAACAGGCGACAATCCAGCTTGCCGTTATAAAATTCAATTTTTCGTGCTGCACGCAAGCCTATTTTTTTCGCCAGGTCGGGGTTTCCCGTAAAAATATATCCACGGTAACCTAAACACTGTTTTTTCATAAAGTCACCTATGCGCTTATAGGTTGCTTCCAGCTTACTATGCACACCCAAACGTTCGCCGTATTCCGGGTTAAACATTACGATGCCCGGCATTTCCGGAACGACTGTGTCTGCAAAATCACAAACGCTAAAATCTATTAAATGTTCTACACCTGCTGTTTTAGCATTTTTTTGGGCAATGTCTACAGCATCAGCAGATAGGTCGGTGGCTATAATTTTAAATCCGATGTCCTTTTTGGCTTTGTCCTTTAATTTACGCCGTTCTGTAAAAAACACCTGTTCGTCATAGCCTATAATATGCATAAATCCATAGTTCATTCTAAAAAGCCCGGGGCATTTATCAGTGGCCAGCAAGGCCGCTTCAATAGCTAATGTGCCTGAGCCGCACATGGGGTTAATAAATGTGCTGTTTTTATCCCAGTTGGTTGCCATTATGGTTGCGGTTGCCAAAGCTTCCAGCATAGGCGCTTTGCCCGGAATTTTACGATAGCTGTGTTTAGCTAATGTTTCACCGGAAGTATCTATAAATATTTCGGCCTTATCATCCTGCCAGTATAAATGGATAACAGTTTTATTGCTTTCGGCGCCCGAATTCGGTCTTATCCCTTTTACAGATTTAATACGGTCAACTATGGCATCTTTAACTTTTACATTGGCAAAAAGCGGCGTTAGGATATGCTCGTTATTAACATTTGATGTTACCGAAAAATAACCGCTAAAATCGATCAGGTTTTCCCATTCAATTTGTACCAGGTTATCATAAAGCTGCTGCGGGTCTGCCGCAGTAAAGCTTTTTATTAAATACAGTATTTGGCTGGCGCAACGCAGGTTAAGATTTAGCGCTATGGTATCTGTAACAGTACCTATAAGCTCAATTCCGGTTTGGAAAACACGCTCGGGTGTAAAAGCCAGCGCTTCAACTTCTTGCTGCAAATAAGGCGAAAGCCTTTTATTACAGGTTATTATGATTTTACTCTCAGTGTGGAAAACTTGCATGATATTTTTGCGAATTTATGAATTAAATACACCCTAATTTCATTTCTTATCTATTAACTTTACATTTTAATTTTTAATTCAATGGATATTAAAGGCAAAGTACATGAAGTGGCTCCAACCGTACAGGTTACAGACTCACTGAAAAAAAGAGAACTGATAGTTGAATACGTTGAAAATCCGCAATATCCGGAGTATTTAAAGTTTGAAGCTATACAGGATCGCTGTAATTTATTAGATAGTGTTAAGGTGGGTGATGATGTGGAAGTTTTTTTCAATTTAAAAGGACGCCCCTGGACCGACAAAACAGGTAAAAAAAGTTATTTCAACTCCATGCAATTATGGAAAATAAATATATTAAGCGGCGCTGGTAATAATACAACACCTGAATATGCCGCTCCTGCTGATATTAGCTCGGCACCTGAAGAAGACGATCTGCCGTTTTAAGAGATTCTTAAATGAAGCCCACAATGCAAGAAAAACCCCGTTAAAGCGGGGTTTTTCTATTTACCCAATTGAATAAATCTCCTAACAATGGGGTTAAAAAAAGCTGCTATATTGATTATATTTATCTTGTTAATATTTAATAAGATACCATATGTTAAAAATTGTTAAAAGCAATTATTCTCCGCGTATTTAAAATATTTTTGTATTGGGTATTTTAACTTCTGTGCATTATTAATAATACAATGGGAAGCATAGCGTTACATTAAAGGTAATTAGTTGAAAAAGAGAAGTATAGGTATTATAATAGGGTTAATGAGTTTTGCACTTATTGGTGTGGTAGCCATGCAATTATACTTTTTAAGGCAATCGTACCAAATGCAATCAACACTTTTTGACCGCTCGGTTAATGAGGCGCTGAATAATGTGGTGGATAAACTGACCCGGCAGGATGCGCTGAATTTTTTGAATCAAAAAGCCCAGCATGGCGGGCAAATGCGGCAAAAGAACAGCAATAATAATATTATCCAGGTAACTGATAAAGGATTACAGGATAACCAGGTGCTAATTAAAGAACCGGTAAAACCTAAAAAAAATCAAACGCTCCGCGAACAGCAGCTCGCGCTTTTGCGGGATAGCTTAAAGCGGATGATATTGCATAAAAAGCTTGATGATGAATTAAGTGGTTCAATTAATGTACAACTACGTATTGAGCAATATACCGATGATTTTGGAGATGTTCACTTTCGCGCTATTCCCCAGGTTGTAAAAAATCCTGATGTACACCGTAAAGTGCATAAATATGATACGTTGTATTATAACTATCCCGATCCGCAGTTTGGTAACCAGATAATTACTGCAATAAAGATAGATCCTTTATGGAAAGCAGCGCAGCTGCGCAAACAAAAGGAAAAACAAATGCGCCAGGTTAAACAATTGCTAGCTGCCGATTCCATGCAAAATTTACAGGCCGGCAAACCAACAGTAATGCAAAGTTTGTGGGAGGAATATCAAAGATCAGGAGAGCCATTAAAAAAACGGATAAGCGCATTAATAATAGATTCACTTTTGCGTTTTGAGTTGTATAATAAGGGGATTCCCCTGCCCTTCAGCTATGAAGTATCAACAGCGAATACGGATTCGGTCATATTTTCAAAGGCAATGGATACCCGGGGAGACCGGCCGGTGTTTTTAGCCGAAAATACATATCAAACACCCATATTCACCAAGGAGGTTATTAATGACCCCGGGATGCTTAAAGTTTCTTTCCCGCAAAAGAACTCGATGATTTTAAGTACGATGACGGCCACTATGGGTACTACAGCCGGGTTATTATTTGTGCTGGTGCTTTGTTTTGGATATACCTTGTTTATCATCATCCGGCAAAAAAAGATTTCTGAAATGAAGACAGATTTCATTAACAATATGACGCATGAGTTTAAAACACCCGTATCAACTATTATGATAGCGAGTGATGCGTTAAGGGACAGTGAAATTATTGAAGATAAAAGCCGTATTTCGAGGTTGGCGAATATTATTTATGAAGAAAATGAGCGCCTGGGAAGCCATATTGAGCGGGTACTAAATATTGCCCGCATTGATAACAATGATTTTAAGCTGGATAAAAAGCCGGTTGATATCAACGAAATGATTACGATAGTACTGGATAGCATGGAACTTAAGCTGCAAAAATGTAATGCCGTTATCCATTTAAATTTAGATGCCGAAAATGCCATTATCAATGCAGACGAACTGCATTTTTCAAATTTGTTGTATAATTTAATTGATAATGCCATAAAATACAGCAAGGATGTACCCGAAATAACTATTACTACTTTAAATAAAAGCTCACAGGTAATTATTCGTGTAGAAGATAAAGGAATTGGTATGAGCCGCGATCAGCAAACTAAAATATTTGAACAGTTTTATCGCATTCCTACAGGTAACCTGCATGATGTTAAAGGCTTCGGTTTAGGCTTAAGTTATGTAAATACAATTGTTAAAAGGCTTAATGGAAGTATAGATGTTAAATCAGAAAAAGATAAAGGCTCTGAATTTGAATTAAAATTTGCTGTTGCATAGCATAAGTCTGAAAGCAGGGAAGTAGCAGGGGAGGGAATAGACTTATTTAAAAGATTAAAAAGCTTCCGGACTTCACTCCTGATACTTATCAGGCTTTCGGACTAAAAAAAGGCAGATGAAAAAAATATTACTGGTTGAAGATGATCCGAACCTGGGTTTATTATTGCAGGATTACCTGCAGTTAAAAGGTAAGTTTGAGGTTGTGTTATGTAAGGATGGGGAAGAGGGACTCAGAGGCTTTACAAAACAGCCCTTTGATTTGGCTATATTAGATGTAATGATGCCAAAAAAAGATGGCTTTACTCTCGGTAAGGATATCCGGAAAATTAACAACCATATTCCTATCATTTTTGCAACTGCTAAAGGGATGATAGAGGATAAAACCCTGGCATTCAATTTAGGTGGTGATGATTATATCACCAAGCCCTTCCGGATAGAAGAATTATTGCTGCGTATAAATGCGTTGTTAAAAAGGACTGAAAGCGCTGAAAAGAAAGAAGAGCAACTACCGGCGCATTTTAAAATTGGCAAATATGAGTTTGATTATACAACACAAATTATTTCGATAAACGGTACCCAGCAAAAGCTGTCAACCAAGGAGGCTGAATTGTTACGCTTGCTTTGCATCCATAAAAATGAAGTGCTTACCCGCGAGGAGGCCCTGCTGCATATATGGCATGATGATAATTATTTTAATGGCCGCAGCATGGACGTTTTTTTGAGCAAAATACGCAAGTATTTAAAGGATGATCCGAATGTAGAGATCATTAATGTGCATGGGAGAGGGTACAAACTGCTGATCAATTAATCTTCACCTGCATCCTTACTAAAGCGGATAATAGCTAAACCACAGAAACTCATTATACCTTCAGGTAATTATAGCAACTTTGTTACTGTATACCTTCTTTGTTTGCGGTATTTATAAATAAGTTTGGTATACACTGATCTCTTATTATATTATGAAAATAAAATTACTTTGTTCATGCCTGCTTATTGCGGGTACTATGGGCTCGGCATTTGCCCAGGATACACCAGACCCGGCAGTAATCCAAAAAATTCGCGAAGAAGGCTTAAGCCACTCCCAGGTAATGGATATAGCCTTTCAGCTCACTGATGTTGCAGGGCCACGTTTAGCCGGTTCGCCGGGATTAAAACGTGCGCAGGATTGGGCGGTGAACCAGTTAAAAACCTGGGGCGTGGTTAATGCCAAACGCGAATCATGGGGTAAATTCGGCAAGGGATGGGAAGTTCAAAAAAATTATGCCGCTATGACCGTTCCATATTATCATGCTATTATTGCTATTCCTAAAGCGTGGACACCCGGCACCAAAGGATCAATAAAAGGCGATGTGGTTTATATTAAAGCGGATACCGTAATTGACCTGGAAAAATACAAGGGTAAATTAAAGGGGAAGGTGGTAATATTTGATGCAACTCCTCCAGCCGAAACAAATTTTACCCGACCGGATGCATCCCGTTATACGGATAGTGCATTAACCGCTATGGCTAATGACAACGGCATCCCAAATGGCAGAAGAGGTGGCGCCCCTCGCAGAGGAGCCGGTATCTCTCCGGCTTTACGTGCCGCGTTAAGTGCATTTGAAGTAGAAGAAGGTGTTGGCCTGGTATTAAGCCAGGCCCGTGGTACTGACGGCACTGTATTTACTACCAACGGCGCTTCATTTCGTGATACCGCAAAAGCGGTAGCTCCTGAACTGGAAACAAGCAGCGAAGATTACCAGCGTATTTTACGTTTGGTTAAAGCCGGCATAAAAGTAACTATGGAAGCGGATATTAAAACGGAATTTTTTACTAAAGATATGGATGGTTATGATGTGGTAGGAGAAATAGCGGGTACCGACCCTACACTAAAAGACCAGCTGGTGATGCTTGGCGGCCACCTTGACTCATGGCATGGTGCAACCGGTGGTACTGATAATGCTGCAGGCAGCGCGGTAATGCTGGAAGCCATGCGTATTCTTTCAAGAATTGGCTTTCATCCCCGCCGTACCATACGTATAGCTTTATGGAGCTCTGAAGAACAGGGTGAGTTTGGTTCAAGAGGATATGTGTTAAATCATTTTGGCGATCCTGCAACTATGGTGCTTAAACCCGAACAAGCCAAAGTTTCGGCCTATTACAATATTGACAATGGTACAGGTAAAATACGTGGTATATATTTACAGGGCAATGCTGCGGCAGGGCCTATTTTTCAATCATGGCTGGCACCATTTAAAGACCTCGGTGCTACTACAGTTACTATCAGGAACACAGGCAGTACAGATCACGTAGCCTTGGATGCGGTTGGCATACCTGGTTTCCAGTTTATACAGGATAATATGGATTATGGTACACGTACGCACCATAGCAACCAGGATACTTATGATAAAATAAGTCCGCAAGATATGAAACAGATGGCTACCATTGTTGCCTCATTTGTTTACAATACCGCGCAGCGTGATGAAATGATTCCACGTAAGGAATTACCTAAGCCAGGTGCGCCTTCAAGGTTTTAATTACTATTGACAACTAATAGCGAAGGATGAAGTAAGCTTCATCCTTCGCTATTTTTAATTACTCCAGCACCCATTTACTGTGCTGTTCAGGTATCTCTACATTAAAAAATCCTTTTTCTTTCAGTGTTTTACTAAAATGCAGTTGTACATCATACTCGCCGTGTACTAAAAATAGCTTGTTTACTTTTTCCGGGTCCTGGCAGTTTATAAAATGCAGCAGATCCTCGTAGTCACCGTGGGCGCTCATAGATTTAATAGCTTGAACCTCAGCCTTAACTTCATACTTTTCACCAAATATATACACTTCATGGTCTCCCCGCAGTAAATGCCCGCCAAGTGAGTTTGGCTCGCAATACCCTACCATTAAAATAGTTGTTTTATTAGTGTTAATATTATTTTTAATATGATGTTTTACCCTCCCTGCTTCGGCCATACCCGATGATGAAATAATTACACAGGGCCTGGGGTCAT
>JAQBOY010000063.1 GCA_028287805.1 Mucilaginibacter sp. | reverse complement strand
CGGAATTTATGGGACGAGTAAACGAAAACGAAAACAGGTCTAAAATATTTGTGAGCACTGAAAGCCGTGAAGAAGCCGACAAAATATTTAACGGATTATCAGCAGGAGGAGAGGTTGAAGGGCCCATGGGCGACAGTCCTTGGAGTACATACGCCGGAATGTTTAGAGACAAATATGGTATTGAATGGATTGTGGAATTTGACTCGAGCTTATAACGGATAAGTTTAAAATATTAAACCGAACCCGCCTGGTTAAGCGTTTAATAAAATGGTTTATCTCTCAACGTCATTGCGAGGTACGAAGCAATCTTCTACTTTACAGGGCGACTTACATAGCCCCTCTGCAAGTTAGGGATTGCTTCGTACCCTTACAGCAATGACGATTTTTTCAATTTTAAACAGCTTCTTAGATATTTTATTCCGAAACGGATTCGCCCAATACAAATACAAAAATATCTAAATAAGAAAATAAGTTGAGAATTATTATTATATTTATCGTCCTATTACCTAAGCCTTATGCATTTAACCAATAAATCAAAAAGTGTTATAGAACTATTATTATGTGGTAAACACAAACAACGTCCAGTAGTTATATTTGATCAAGAAAAAATAAAATTAGAATGCTGTTGTGTTGACTTTAAGGTACAATGTTTCCATCTTATAAAGAAGATGACATTCTTAAGATTTCCCCCCAAAATAAAAGTTTAGATAAATAAAAAGCGTTTAACTATTTAGTTTGTTATTGGAAATAAACGTCAATAATTTAAACCCCATATTGCCTCATTAGCGATATATTTCAAAAATTAACTTTAGGCGGTTTATCTGAGGTTGAAAAGCAACAATCTGATATTAATATAATTAACTGTTTATAATTATTCCCCTTTATCTTCCCGCTTAACCAACAAAACTTCATCGCCCTCTAAAGGCAGATAACCATATTCATAACAAAAGTGGTAGGTTTTACCGTTTTGCGTATCATACTTATGGGTCAGGTATTTAAAATTAAACCCTTTTGCAGCCATCCGTTCGCGGGTAGTTTTTGTTTTGCCTGTAGGGTTTAACTCTTCCAGTATCCGGCGGTTACGTTTTAAAACATTATTAATATTCCGTACTAAATTATAGCTGTTACTGTTTAACTGGTTGTTATAATTATTACGGCACAAGTCATTACAAAACTTCTTATCAGCACGCCCATGTATTACTGAACCGCAATCCAGACAGGTTTTTTCTGTATTCATTAAGCTAAGATAATCAAAATTATATCCATTTGCAAACGTTTGCAAACGAAAATTGTCGACTATAAACATTTAATAACCGACTAATATTTCTGCTCTTCCGCACATTTGTACTGTCAATAACAATTAACAAAAACAATAAATTAAAAGCATGAACTCATTAAGAAACAGCGTACGCTTGGTAGGTAACCTTGGTATGGATCCGGAAGTAAAAACATTTGACACCAGTAAAAAATTAGCACGTGTATCAATTGCTACTAACGAAAGTTATAAAAATGATAAGGGAGAAAAAATAACCGAAACCCAATGGCACAACTTAATTATGTGGGGATCACAAGCTAAATTAGCAGAAGACCTGCTTAAAAAGGGAGATGAGGTAGCTATTGAAGGCAAGTTGGCCAACCGTAACTATACCGACAAAGATGGTATTAAACGTTATGTATCAGAAATTGTAGTTAATGAATTTATAAAATTGGGCACAAAAAACTAAGTACTGATTTTTAATATACTGAATAAAATCCTAAACCTTATCATTATATTTATTATGTACTTAGAAGCAAAAGAAACCGCCCGGCTGTATACCTTGTTAGCTGACAAGTTAGGTAGTGATACAGCTGAGGCTCTGTTTAAATACATTGATAACAAAACAGAACGCTCTGTGGAAGCAACCATTAAAACATTGGCTACAAAAGATGACAGTGCAAGTGTCCGTAAGGAAATTGCGGATAGCAAATCTGAAACCGTTAAATGGATGTTTATCTTTTGGATTGGTCAGGTTTGTGCAACTATAGTTATCGTAATGTTATTTTTGAAGAAATAGTCAAAAGAAAAGAGGATTAAAGAGATCCTCTTTTCTTTATGGTGTGCTCACCGCAACCGGTAATATCTTACCATTAAAAAACTTATGTCCGGTTAAAGCGAAATCTGCAATATATTTACCCATTTCAAATGCCATTACTGGCGATTCATAACCCGGGAAAGCTTTTTCCAGCATTTCTGTTTGTGCCGATCCTAAAGCCAGGCAGTTAACTTTTATACCTTGCTCAGCAAACTCTTGTGCCAGGCACTCAGTTAAGTTATGTAATGCCGCTTTGCTTGCTGAATAGGCTGCCAGTCCCGAAAATTTGGCACTCCCCTGGAAACCACCCATACTGCCTATGTTTAAAATATGCCCCCCCTTTGGTATTAAAGGAAACAGGCTTTGTATCATCCGCACATGACCTATAAAGTTACTTTGCAGCATTTCAACAAAATCAGTTTCCAGCAATTGGGCAAATGGCTTGTTAACCAACATGCCCGCATTGTTAATTAATATATCTATCCGATTATCAAAATGAGTACTGATAAACTGTTGCAGATCGATATAATCATCATGCGCAATATCAAATGCAATGGGATATAAAGTGCAGTCAGGATTTAATCCCGTAGCTATTTCTGCCAGGCGTTCTAACTTATCATGTGATCGGGCAAGAGCAATAACCTTATGATCGCCCGATAATATAAATTCCAATACCGCCTCAAAACCCACTCCACTACTGGCGCCTGTTATTATAATATTCATGATTATAATTTATATGATATTATGCTTCTTCCAGCTTATCATCACGGAACACATAATAAACTCCTAATAATGCAATGATAGCTGATATTACATAGAAAGACAAGCTTAGAACAACAGCCAGTTCTCCATTCATATGAAACATTTCTGTAATAGTGTATTTAAAAATAAATTCCCTAAAGCCAAGGCCTCCTATACTAAATGGAACAACAGCAGCCATTGACGACGCCAGGAAGGCCGATAGGTACGGCGCAAATTTCCCATTATAATTTAAACCTATCATTACCAGTAAAATAGCTAATACCTGGAATGATTGTACCGCAATTGCTTTGGCATGCGCCTCCCAAAAGTGTTTAGTATAATCCTTAAAGAATTTATATACTACAAAATAATATACTGCAGTAGCTACTAAAAACACACTCCAGGCTAAAGCGATTGGTATTTTTAATTGCGGTAAAAAAATTATTAATACAACAGTAATAAACCCTATAGCCCAAAAACCGCTTAAACGGTCAAATAATATGGCCCAAAATACTTTTTTTGCCGGTTGCTTATACCGCTTATTAAGGAGATAAATTTTATAGCCATCGCCTCCTATTCCACCCGGCAAACATAAATTGTAAAATATGCCAAGCATATAAAGGCGCAAATTAAATTTCCAGTCAATATGCAGATTTATGGATTTGAAAAAACTTAACAGCCTGAATGCAGAAAATATAATAGATATAAAATAACTGATTAAAGCTGCCAGCATCCACCAGGGATTTGATTGTGCAACTAATGCTTTAACATTATTAATATTTATTTTACTTAAAACATAATAAAGCAATAACGAGGTAAGGCCAATTTTTAATAAAAGTTTAGCAATGCTCCATAACCTGCTTTTAAATGTTTTAGGTTTTTTGACCTCCTCAAATGATTCTGGATCCTCATAAGGAAAAGATTCACTGGGATCAAATGATTGGGAGTTCTCGGGATTATCTTTATTTACCATGCTTGTTGGGGCATCATAATTTTATAAGGAATGTTGCCAGTTTACTGCAAAGCTAAGAAAAAGTTGATTAGTGATGGTTTCTACGCCAACTACAATTCAACTAATCTCTGATTAACTAACGGCTAATCTCTAAAAAAAAGTATTTTTGCAAAAATTTTAGCGAATGGGCAAAGTAAAAGTAGGTATAGTGCAAATGTCA
This sequence comes from Mucilaginibacter sp., assembly GCA_028287805.1. Classification (GTDB taxonomy): domain Bacteria; phylum Bacteroidota; class Bacteroidia; order Sphingobacteriales; family Sphingobacteriaceae; genus Mucilaginibacter. The sequence goes on along the minus strand of JAQBOY010000063.1, from coordinate 1,250 downwards.
TGCACAGCTAACAAGCATGAAAATTTACAAAAAGCTATTACAAAGGTAAAAGAGGCCGCCCAAAAAGGTGCCCAAATAATTTGTTTACAGGAGCTTTTTACCTCGCTTTACTTTTGTGATGTAGAGGATTACGATAACTTTAAGCTGGCCGAAGCTATTCCCGGTCCGTCAACCGACGAACTTACAAAAGTGGCTGCAGACTTGAATGTAGTTATTATCGCTTCCTTATTTGAAAAACGTGCACAGGGCGTTTATCACAACACTACTGCTGTTATTGATGCTGATGGTGCTTATTTAGGCAAGTATCGCAAAATGCACATACCCGATGATCCGGGTTTTTATGAGAAGTTCTATTTTACCCCGGGCGATTTGGGTTACAAGGTTTTTAAAACCAAATTTGCTACTATTGGCGTATTAATATGCTGGGACCAATGGTATCCGGAAGCTGCCCGTATTACCGCGTTAATGGGTGCCGAAATTTTATTTTACCCAACAGCCATTGGCTGGGCTACTACACAGGATGAAGCCACTAATACGGAGCAATACAATGCATGGCAAACTATACAGCGTTCTCATTCGGTTGCCAATGGTGTGTATGTAGTAAGTGTTAACCGTGTAGGCGAAGAGGCAGGCGTTAATTTTTGGGGCGGGTCATTCTTTTCCAATCCTTTTGGCGCCATTATCTACCAGGCGTCACACAATAATGAAGAGGTAATCGTACAGGAGCTTGACCTGGATAAATCAGACTATTACCGCAGTCATTGGCCTTTTTTGCGCGACAGAAGAATTGATTCCTACCAGCCCATAACTAAAAGATTACTTGACGAGGATTAAAATAACTAAGCGTCATTGCGAGGAACGAAGCAATCTCTGAATTTGTATTTAATATAATATGTGCAGAGATTGCTTCGTTCCTCGCAATGACGGTCTTAACTTAAGACCATAAAAGATGAACCATCAACCATCAACTATCAACTACCCCGCTCCAGCCGGCTTCCACTTCCCTGCCGAATGGCATCCTCATACCGCTACCTGGTTAAGCTGGCCGCATAAGGAAGAATCATGGCCGGGGAAAATTGTCACCATATATCCAAAATACTGCGAATTTATTAAGGCTTTAACCGAAGGTGAATTGGTGCGGATAAATGTTAAGGACGAGCAAATGGCGGCCTTTGCCAAACAGCAATTGCAGTTGATTGATGTGGATTTAAACCGGGTTGAGTTTTTTGAATTTCCTACCAACGATGCCT
>JAQBOY010000061.1 GCA_028287805.1 Mucilaginibacter sp. | reverse complement strand
CGGAATTTATTGGGTGCCTGTTTTTTAATGCAGGAAGGTGAAACCTCAGCACTGATCCAGCTCCGCGAAGCCGCACATCATTTATCCTTACTTGAAAAATTTAATCCCTTAATTGAAGAGCTGCACGAAAGATTGAAAAGCGTGGTGATTGAATTAAAAGACATTGCTACTGAAGTAGAAAGCCTGGAGCAGCGCACACATACGGATGAGGCAAGAGCAATTGAAATAAATGATCGCTTAAGCTTGATTTATAACCTGCAAAAAAAGCACCGGTTAAACAGTAATGCCGACTTATTGCAGCTGCAAAGCGAACTGTCAGATAAAGTACAGCAGGCCATTTTTGGGGATGAAGCAATTGAAAAGTTACAGCAGCAGCTTAATGCTGATAAAAAGGAGCTGGAGCAATTAGCCGGGAAATTATCTGCCGATCGCGCCAAAGTAATCCCCGCAATTGAAACGCAGGTATTGCAAACATTGGCAGAAATGGGCATGAATAACTCTGTGTTAAAAATTGAGCTGTCTCCTTTGGGTTTGGGGGTAAACGGTATAGACCAGGTGCGCTTCCTGTTCTCCGCTAATAAAGGGCATACCTTAGCCGAAATGAGCAAGGTAGCCTCGGGTGGGGAGCTTTCACGGCTTATGCTGAGCATTAAATCGCTGGTAGCTAAAAATACCGCCTTGCCAACCATTATTTTTGATGAGATTGATACAGGCGTATCCGGAGAGGTGGCTAACAAGGTAGGACAGATCATGGAACAGCTGGCAGGTAACTTACAGGTAATTACAATTACTCACCTGCCGCAAATTGCCAGCAAGGGTCAAAGTCATTATTTTGTTTATAAAGATGATGAAGGGGCTATTACCTATACCCGTATTAAACAGTTAAATGAGCAGGAGCGTGTTTTGGAAATAGCCAAAATGCTGAGCGGCGATAAACCGGGCGAAAGCGCTTTGCAGAATGCAAGGGAGTTGTTAGGTAGCTTGCAGTAGGGTGCAGTAAGTGGATATTAATGTGTATCGCTAATATTTTAAATGAAAAAAATCATATTGAGCTGTTTTTTAATTGGTTCGTCAATTAATTTATTCGCACAGCAAAAATCTTATGTAGTTACAAGGGATACGATCAATTTGCGCGGGTACATATATGATAATAGCGGCAAACCGGTAAACTTTATACATATTGAGTCAACCCAGTTGGAGACAGAACATAATACCTTTAAATTGGGTACTTATACCAATGACCGCGGTTATTTTGAACTCAAAGGAGCTAAATTTAATGATACGTTAACTATAGGTCCGGATATACATTATAACATTCCGCCAATCTTTAACAAGGGGAGCCGGTACTTTATGGTTTACCTGCCGCTTCCGAAAGTGGTTGACATTACCGCATCTGCTCCATTGGTTATTGAACAAAAGCGAAAATATCCAAAAGTAACGCCATCGTTTACAGTTACCCCGGCAACTAACTTAGCTAATAATGATAATGTTACTTCAACTCCACAATACCCCGGTGGTATAGCTCAATTGCAGGATTATATCAAAAAAAATATTCAATATCCGGAATCGGCTGTAAAAAACAATCTGGAAGGGATAGTACAAATAAGTTTTACTGTTACTAAAGATGGCAATCATAAAGATTACAAAATATTAAGAGGAGTAAGCGATGATTGTGATGACGAAGTACTTAGGGTGATTAAAAAAAGTCCTAAATGGCAACCAGCCCTTGATCATGACCAACCTGTAGCTATGCAGGAAACCTTAGCTATACTATTTAAACTGACCGATAATTAAGAGGGTTAAAGGATGGGCGCAATTTGGCAAATCACCCGCTTCATACAATTACTTTATTTTTGGTAACGATATACAAGTTGGGACAAAAGGATTTACTTAGCTAAAGTTTTTAAATACTCTTTTCCTGCTGATGCAAATAACAACTGCTGCGTTATAATAGCCGTATGATAACTGATGTTAGTCGTTTCGAAGATGCCTTTAAAAAGGGTGATAACAAGCGTTTGACTTATGCTAAACTAATTTCTTAACTTTGGGTATGGCAAAGAAGGAAGAGGCTAAACCACGCCAGGAAAAATACGAGAAAAGCAACCTTGCTATAAATGAGAGTTTTGATGAAGCAATGAAAGTATTCTTCATTAAGCCCAAAGAAGATAAGAAAGAAGATCAAGCCTCCAAGTGAGGCTTTTTTATTTATAAGTTTGAGATTAGATAGATATAGATGAACCATGAGTGTAAGTAAAGATATTTTCCAACGATTAAAGGACGGCGACCCAGTGAGGTTGGATGATTCGCAATATCCAAAGATACAGGAAGTGGTTTCCCGGACTATAAACCTAATTTCCGAACTTAATGCTTCATCAAGGGATGTAGGTCAAATCCGGGAACGGCTAAGCGCTGTGATTGGTACAGAGATAGACGATTCTACCATTGTTTTCGCTCCATTTTTTACAAATTTTGGCGCATTTATTAAAATGGGTAAGAATGTATTTGTAAACCATGCCTGTAC
>JAQBOY010000428.1 GCA_028287805.1 Mucilaginibacter sp. | reverse complement strand
ACTTCGAGAGGTTCCCATGATGTCACGGATTTCATGATCGGATAATGGCTTGACCGTAAAGTTATTTCGTCGGTAATATTTCTTATCGTCTGCGTGATGTGAAGTTTCTCTTTTAGATATTTCCTGCTGTTCGAAGTTTGCAACTTCGGACGACTAATGTCTGTAGATTGTATCTACAACAAAAAAGCCGCTCTACTTTCGTAAAGTGGCTTTCGTAGCCCAGAAGGGAAAAGCAACACACTATGCCGTTTGGGACTGGAACCTGGAAACCGATGAATTGTGGTGGAACCAAACTTCTCGGCTTTGAAAAAGATGAAATTGAACAAACTCGTACCTGATATTTTTTTCTCCATTTTGTTATACACCTCAAAAGTAAATTTCAGTTATGTATGTTTGCCCTACCAATTAGCTGTGCAGCAAAAGCGCTATCCATTGTTTTATACCTGTATTTCATTTTTTAGGTCTGTAGATATGAAAAAAAAATTACTGCTTTTTTTTGCTATCATTTCATTTTCAACCAGTAATGGTCAAAATCAAATAGGTTTACCAGAAATTGTCACTTATACCAACCGCGATTATAAAGCAGGAGTACAAAACTGGGATATACAACAAGACAAAAACGGAATCTTGTATTTTGCCGATTACGAGGGGCTTTTAACTTATAATGGCAAAGCATGGAACTTATTTCCATTGCCCAACAATACTGTAGTGCGCTCTGTTGCAATTGGTGCTGACGGAAAAGTATTTGTTGGCGCGCAGGATGCGCTTGGCTATTTTTTCCCTGAGGAAAACGGTGTTTTAAAATATCATTCGTTAAAAAACCTTATTCCCGTTAAAGAACGAAAATTTGCAGATATCTGGAATATAGTTATCATCAAAGACCAGGTATTTTTTAGAGGTGACGATAAGCTTTTCCAAATGGCGAATGGAAAAATCAATGTATTTAAATCTGCCACAACATGGGGTTATAGTGCAAATGTAAATGAATGCTTATATGTACAAGACAGAAGTAAAGGGTTAATGCGGTTAAATAATGGTAACTGGGAAATAGTATGTCATGATCCCGCACTTATACATGAACAAATAACTTCTATTTTAAAATACGATAATAAAACTTTACTAATAACAACACTAAAAAGCGGGCTGTTTCTTTTACGGGATTCTACCCTATCCGTAAAGCATATCGCCAAACAGTATAATCCGTTTGCTGACCGTGTTTATTGTGCAATAAAGGTAAATACCGACTGGTTTGCTTTAGGTACTACATCAGGCGATTGCTATATTATTGACCATGCGGGCAACGTGGTTCAGAAATTTACTTTTCAAGGTGGGGGTATACGGAAAATATTTATTGACACAAATTCTAATTTATGGTTTAGCTTGGATGAAGGCATTAACTTTGTTGCCTTAAATAGTGCTATAAAGAACATTTGTCCTAATCCAAGCAAACGGGCAAGCGCTTATGCTATTGAAATTTTTAATAGTAAATTATACATAGGCACCTCTAATGGATTGTTTTCCTGCCCGCTTGATCTTACAGAGAAAGACCTGAGCTATTCTAAAGGAAATTTTACAGAATATAGTAAAGCTAAGGGGCAGGTTTGGGGGCTTTCAAGCATTAACAACAAATTGTTGATAGCACATGAGGACGGCCACTTTATTTTAAAAAATAACGAAATCGAAAAGTTTCAGGGGTCGGTTAGTTCCTGGCTTTTTGAACCCTTAAATACCAGAAAACCAACAACGGAAATCATTGCCGGAACTTATGATGGCATGCATTATCTACAATATATCAATAATCAATTTATAGATAAAGGACATATTGACGGTTTAACAGAACCTTTACGATTTATCAAGCAGGATAACAAAACCGGTATAATTTGGGCATCACACCCCTACAGGGGCATTTATAAAATTCAACTGGATAGTACTAAACGAAAGATCTTAGCCTATAAATTATATACTGATAAAAATGGATTGCCTTCCGCTTTAAATAATTACGTTTTTGAAGTATGGGGTAAAATTTTGATAGCCACCCAAAAAGGAATTTATGAATATGATACCAGTAAAGATACCTTGGTTCCCTCAGCATTTTTAAAGAATTTATTTAACAATAAAAACATTGAGTATTTAACCGGCGATAAAAATGGCAATGTTTGGTTTGTAGCAGACAAAAGAGTAGGCATAGCGGATTTTAGTAAACATACTTTAAACCAGCCCTATAAAGTTATCTATTTCCCTGAGTTGACTTCCCGGCTTATTTCCCGTTTTGAAAGAATATATCCCTACGATCCTGAAAATATTTTTATTACCTGTGATAAGGGTGTTGTACATCTTAATTATAAAAAGTATACCGAAAACTTAAATACCAACCACATTATTTTAACAAACGTAAAATGTTTCGGCACCAAAGACAGCACATTATACGGCGGTTATTTCACGGACAATCATAGAATTAAGGGCCTGCAAACTAATGATAAAGACGTCAGGATAGCGCATGCTCAAAATTCATTACATTTTGAATACGCATCAACTTCATTTCATCATCAAAACAATATAGAATACAGTTATAAGCTAATCGGTTTTGATGACAAATGGTCATCCTGGACGGATAAAGACGAGAAAGACTATACCAACTTGCCACCTCAAAAATTCACGTTTGCCGTAAGGTCAAGAAACAGTCTTGACAATATTTCAAAACCGGTTTTTTTTAGTTTTTCAATCACACCCGCTTGGTATCAAACAATTTATGCCTACCTGCTATACCTGTTATTAATAATAGGAATGGTTGACCTTTTAATAAAATGGCAGAAAAAAAAGCATAAAAAAGTACAGGATCAGCTTAAATATATCCACCGTCTGGAGATCGAAAACAACGAAAAGCAAATCATCAATCTAAAAAATGAAAAGCTTGAAGCAGAAGTGTGTTTTAAAAACAGGGAGTTAACTACTACTACCATGCATTTAATTCAGCGGGGTAAGCTTTTAAAAAGAATTAAAGAAGAATGGTTTGAACTTGTACACGACAAGAAATACCTGGAGGATGATGTACAGTTTAAAAGAATATTGCGCTTGCTTAACGTAGCCGAAAGAAATGATTCTGACTGGGAAAGCTTTTCTATCCATTTTGACCAGGTACACTCTAATTTTTTATCCGTTTTAAAAAATAATTTTCCCGAACTGAGCAGAAATGACCTCAAAATGTGTGCCTATGTCAAAATGAATTTATCATCTAAGGAAATTGCCCAATTGATGAACCTTTCCATTCGTGCGGTAGAAGTAAGTCGTTACAGATTGCGGAAAAAGCTTCCAATTTCATCTGAAATTAATTTACATGACTATCTGATAAAGATCACCTCGCAGGCTTAACACGCCCCCTATTTTAACCTTCAATACAAACTTATCTAATTGCTATTCTTAGCTGCATTTTTTTCTGCAGGGATTGGAAATTCATTTTTAAAATTCAAACTAGAAATTTATGATTTTAAATGCTAATGAAGTAGGGCAAAATATCATTTATAGCCGTAGATAACCGATTTGTGCATTTGATGTAGTAGTGCATTTTTTTGCCATACCTGTTACATTTGGTTCTGATCCCGCTCTCTCCTTGAGTCTGGATCAGAACCAATTTTTATTATAAACCAATTTTTAACGTATGAAAGAAAGCACAGCCTTTATTGGGCCTTTACGGTCTTATTATGTCTTCATAAAATTATTATGGGACAAATTTTCACCCGGCAATTTGGAAAATGGCATTTTTCAATTTACTTATTCATTTAATCACTCACCCATCTTATCTAATTTATGAGAAATCGAAAAGCCACAGATGACTTAAGTCGGAGAGACATTCTGAAAATGGTTGGTGTAGGATCTACAGCCGGATTTTTAGGGCTGTTAGGCCAACCGCTAGTCGCAAAGGCCGACAGCCGGCCTGCAAATCTATTAAATGGCTTGGCTCCAATTAAAATAAAAAGTGTAAAAGCTATTGCCACAGCTCCAAATGGAGTAAACCTTGTAGTAGTAAAAGTAGAAACTACAGAGCCTGGGCTGTATGGTTTGGGCTGTGCTACATTTACGCAACGTGCCGAAACTGTAGTTACCGCTATTAACAGTTACATGAGCGATTTCTGTGTAGGCCGGGATGCTGATAATATTGAAGATATGTGGCAAGCCTTTTATACCAGTTCATACTGGCGCAATGGGCCTGTGCTTAATAACGCTTTGAGTGGATTGGACGAAGCCTTATGGGATATTAAAGGCAAAAGAGCAAATATGCCGGTTTACCAGTTGTTAGGTGGTAAGGCCAGGTTTGCAATACCTTGTTATGCCCATGCAGACGGGCAAACCCCTGAAGCCGTAGCCGACAATGTTCAACGATTAATGTCACAGGGGTTTAAGCACGTGCGCATCCAGCAGGGGTTGTATGGCGCTTTAAGCCTAGCTCAAAATCCTGATTTTAAAGACGCCGGCTTTGCTAGTGCTAAAGATAGTTTTATGGATCAGCGAGCTTACTTAAAATCTGTACCTCAATTATTTGCTACCGTACGGAAAAGATGTAGCGAAGAGGTTGAGCTTATGCATGATATACATGAGCGGGTACAGCCTATTGATGTAATTAACCTTATTAAACAGGTAGAGCAATACCACCCTTTCTTTATGGAAGACCCATTAACACCCGAAAATATGAACTGGTTTAAACAGTTGCGCGAAAGCACAACTGTACCAATTGCGATGGGCGAGCTATTTAACAACGTGAATGAGTTTATTGAACCTATGGCTAATCACTACTTTGATTACATAAGATGTCATGTTTCACAAATTGGAGGCATTACCCCGGCTATGAAAGTAGCCCGTTTAGGCGAATGGTTCAATGTTAAAACAGCCTGGCATGGGCCACCGGATGTATCGCCTGTTGGCCATGCAGCTCATGCTCATGTAGATTACGCCATCTGGAACTTTGGTATTCAGGAAGCAGGAGGAGGCTTCAATGAAAAATTAAGAGAAGTTTTCCCAGGCTGCCCTACTATAAAGAATGGCTACATGTACGTCAATGAAGCGCCCGGACTTGGGGTTGACATCGACGAAAAAATTGCCGCGAAATACCCGATCAGCAACCGGGCCGGAAACTGGACGGTTCGGAAAAGAGATGGAACGATAATAAGGCCGTAAAATATTTATTAAGTACCCGGGATCAGACCAAGTCCCGGATATTTTAATGCTTTTATAAACCATAATAATAAATTAAACCAAATTAATTATGAGAACATGTTACCAATCAATTAGAGGCTATCTATCCACGCGATCTGCGGTGATAGCAGGAACCTGTTTAATTCTATTCCAGGAAACACAGGCTTCTCCACAGAAATCTTTAAACAACAATCACGCTATTAAAAGTTTAACTACCTGTAATCAGCGTGCACAAACCATTAGCGGCACTGTAAAAGACACTAATGGAGATCCACTTGTTGGCGTTTCTGTATTATTAAAGGGAACCGCTTTTGGAACCGTTACCGATGCTAAAGGAAACTTTAGCCTGCGTAGTACCAATGATAGTGGTACACTTATTTTTTCCTATGTAGGCTATCTATCTAAAGAAGTAAACTTTAATGGCGAGGAAAAACTGAATGTGGTTTTACAGGAAAGTTCAAAAGAACTACAAAGTGTTGTAGTAATTGGTTATGGAACTCAAAAAAAATCAGACGTTACAGGTGCGTTATCCTCTATCACTACTAAAGATTTTGCCGAACAACCCGTTAATCGTGTAGACCAGGTATTGCAGGGAAGAGCAACCGGTGTACAAGTTACCAATGCTTCGGGGGCACCGGGAGGTGATGTAAGGATACGTATAAGGGGCGCAAACTCCGTTTTAGGCAGCAATGACCCGCTGTATGTATTAGATGGTTTTGTTGGCGCCGATTTCACTACAGTAAATACCGATGATATTGAATCTATCCAGATTTTAAAGGATGCATCCTCTACCGCTATTTATGGTAGCCGTGGTGCAAATGGTGTGGTTATCATAACAACAAAAAAAGGAACCAAAGGTGGTGTAAAAGTTAATTACATAGGCCAGGGCTCTTCATCAAAAGTTATTAAGACTTATGATCTCTTATCAGCAGGTGAGTTTGCCCAATTGGTTAATACAAGGAACACTATTCTTGGCCTTAATCCGGCCTATACGCCGCAGCAATTGGCTTCTTATCAACAAGGCGGGGGCACTGACTGGCAAAAAGAGATCTATAGAACAGCCGCAGGACAGGAACATCAGTTAAGCGTTTCTGGCGGTAATGAAAAAACAACTTTTCTTACCTCTGGGAATTATGTCAGACAAGATGGTATTATCAAAAACTCAGGCTATTCGCGCTATAATTTCAGAACGAATATTAATACACAAATAAACGACAAACTATCATTTCGCATCAATGCAACCGGAACAAGGATCAATAATGTCAATAACCAGCTACAAGGCGGTACAGGTAACCCGGTAGTACAGGCTTTAGCCTGGGCTCCTACCACTCCTGTATATGATGCCACCGGAGGTTATACGGCTGTTGACCCTGTAGGTTCACTTAAAACCAACCCTGTAGCACTGCTTTATGACAGAAACAATCTTACTCAAAATACTTATGGCAATATTTTAGGAGGTGGAAGATATGAGTTCATTAAAGGCTTAAGCTTAGACTTAACTTATGGCATAAAATATTTAAACCAGCAAAATGAAACCTTTAATGGCAACGTTGTCACCACAAATAACCCTACTGCCTCCAGAACCTCGTCAGAGCAAATTACCTACCAGGGTACAAATGCATTAAACTACAAACATACATTTAACGAAGTACATAATATTGACGCGGTTGCTGTATTTGAGGTACAAAATTATAACAGTACTACTTTCAACGCTACCGCCACAGGACTTTTAAACCCATCATTAGGATTTGATAATCTTGGGCTTTCCAAATCTGCAAGCATCAGTTCAGACCGTAGTAATTTTGGACTGGTATCTTACTTAGGTCGTGTCAACTATGCTTTTAAGGACCTTTACCTATTATCTCTTTCAGTAAGAAGAGACGGCTCTTCTAAATTCCAGGGCAATAATCAGTTCAGTACCTTTCCCGCGGCAGCTGTAGGCTGGAATCTGATCAACGAGAACTTTGTTAGAAACATGGATCTCTTCTCTAATTTAAAAATAAGGGGAAGCTGGGGACGTACAGGCAGCCAGGCCATTCAACCTTATGCTACCCAGTCCACTTACTCAACAGCAATTGTTGCATTTAACAATAACAGTTTAACAAATGGCATAGTATTAGGTAATCCCGGCAATCCAAATTTAAAATGGGAAACCACCACACAAGCTGACGTTGGCTTAGAAGTGGGATTATTTAAAGGAAGATTAAATATTGAAGCAGACTATTTTAACAAACGCACTACTGATTTGTTATTGAACAGACCGCTACCTGGCTATGTTGGCGGCGGTACTTATGCTTCAAATGTCGGCGAGATGCAGAACAAGGGATGGGAACTTTCTGTTGGCGGTAATATATTGAATACGTCAAGTTTCAACTGGTCAAGTAATTTCAATATCTCCAACGTACAAAACAAAGTGATTAGCCTGGGTGGCGTTGCCGACATGCTGTTTACCGGTTCTAACGTAGGTGCCGCCTATTCAACACAATCAGAATTTGTTATTGTGCCCGGTCAAGCGCTCGGTTCTTATTGGGGATTGCAGTATTTAGGCACATGGAAACCGTCGCAAGCTACTGAAGCGGCGCGATACCACCAGGTACCCGGCGATTCGAGGTATTTAGACCTTAACAACGATGGTGCAATAACCAGTGCTGATTATAAGATCATCGGAAATGGCATACCTAAAACATCATTAGGATGGAACAACACTTTTGCTTACAAAGGACTTACCTTAAATGTATTTTTTCAAGGCATATTAGGTGTTGATAAAATGAACTACTCAAAAGCCGGCGCCATGACCGGTAGTGCTGACGCCCGCCAGGTCACTTTAACTGACATACGTAACCGATATATACCAGGTGTAAATGAAACATCAAATATTCCTGCATTCAGCAAAACAGATATCGTATATGCGCAATCTTCAAGGTTTCTTGAGAATGGAAACTTTGTAAGATTAAAGAATGTGAGTTTATCATATGTGCTGCCAAAATCAATGATTAAAGATAAAATAAGGGTGAAGGTATTTGTTTCAGCAACAAACCTTTGGACAATTACCAAATACACAGGAATTGATCCGGAAGCAAGTAATGTGGGCAGCTCATCAGACGTGAACCAAAGTATTGACTATGGTGCCTATCCAAATGCTAAAGTAATTACCGGAGGCTTAAACCTAACTTTTTAAATAATAAAAATATTAAACTAAAAGTGATGAAAAAATTAATTGTTTTATTAGCCGTAGCGGCTATGGCAGCTACGGGATGCAAAAAAGTCCTTCAGGAAGATTTGACTGGCAAAGTTGTGGGTAATGACGCATTGAAAACCCAGGTTGGGCTGGAGTCTGCTTTAACAGGAGCGTATAAGGGCTTAGGGAGTACCTGGTCTACAGGATTTTTCCACGCCACAGCAACGGGGGCCACTATGGGTGGTGATGATATTACTACTCATCCTGGTAGTAATAAACAGGAATTCCGGGAATTTGATCAGTTCCAGGTAACATCAGGAAATAGCAGAACCGGAAACTTATATAGCGGATGCTATAAGTCAATACAAGGCGCTAATAATGTTATAGCTAATTACAAATCAACAACGGGCGATCCCACTACCATTAATATTATTGCAGGCGAAGCCTATTTTATACGCGCTTTCTCTTATTACTGGTTAACAAGATTATATGGTAGTATTCCGGTACTAACAGACCCGAATTTTTCACTTGATCTGTTGAAAATAGGTAAAACGCCACCGGCTGATGTATATAAGCTGATTGAAAGTGACCTTAAACAGGCAGAAACTTTGTTACCTAATATCAAACGTGATTTTGGTCGCCCTAACGCCGGATCTGCAAAAGCATTTTTAGCTGATGTTTATCTTACTGAAGGTGGCTGGCCAATAAAAGATGCCAGCAAATATGCGCTTGCAGCAACCAAAGCAAAAGAGGTTATTGACAATCATAACCTGTATGGTTTTCAGTTGGTAGATACTTATGCAAACCTTTTCGAAAATGACCCAACAAAAAACGGTACTGCCGAGGATATTTATAATATAACTGCAAACACGGCAAATGGCGGCACAACAGAAGCCAATTATGGATGGTCTGCCATGCCCGGAGATATTGGCGGATGGGATGATTTCTTTTCAGAGCTTAAATTCTTTAATGAATTCCCTGCAGGGCCCAGAAAAGATAAAACATTCCGTTTAACCTATACCAAATCAGACGGTACTGTTTTAACATGGCAGCAACTGGCCACCAAACACCCCTATTACGGTAAATTTTGGATTAAAGGTGATGTAGCCAACTGGGCTTCATCTGTGCCACTGGTAATGCTAAGGTACGCGCATGTGTTAACAATATATGCGGAAGCTAAAGCACGTTCCGGTGCTCCAGACCAGCAAGCCTATGATGCGCTTAATGCCATACGAACTCGTGCCGGATTACCCGTTTATAGTATTGGCTCACTTTCCGCATCGGCTTTCGCAGACGCCGTTGTTAATGAACGTAAGTGGGAATTTGCAGGCGAAAGAACACGTTGGTTTGACCTGGTTCGCCTGGAGCTTGTAGAGTCAGCTAATGCGAATAAAGACCCGGGTGACCTGCAGCCTATAGGAACTATAACTAAAGCAAATTATACGTTTCCACTCCCGACATCTGAAGTCCTTGCTAATCCCAATTTGAAATAATTTGGTTTATATAAAATGTTCTTATTCCAATGCTGCCTCAACCAGGGGCAGCATTTTACATGGCTTAATACCAGAATCAGCAGTTGAATAACAGCCAAATAATGATAAAATTTTAGAAAATGTGTCCAGATTTAGTACAAACCCCTGGAACTCATATAAAATGACCCGCGACAAGCCTCAATCAAAAATAGTATGCTTACGTCTTCTTTCAATAATATGAACTACAAAATAAAAATTAGCGGCCTGTGCCTGTTACTAATCGTGATGTCTTTTTTATACCTGAAAAAGGTCCCTTTAAGTCCGATTGATGATCTTGATTGGGCGTACTATGGCGGTAATAATGCCGGTAATCGTTACTCAAGCCTTAACCAGATCAACAGCAATAATGTGAAAGACCTTAAAGTTGCCTGGATCTATGATTCTGCTACAGAATTGGTGACCGATGTTAAACCAAAATGGCCGCTTGAAATACAATGCCAGCCAATTGTGGTAAATGGCGTTCTTTATGGTACAAGTGCAAAACTTAAATTATTTGCACTAAACGCTGCCACAGGAAAAGCCCTATGGACATTTGACCCTTATGAGCATACGCAACCACGTTATACCCCCTGCAGGGGAGTGATGTATTGGGCAGACAAAGATGACAAGCGTATATTATATACTGCTGGCCCCAATTTGTATGCATTAAATGCATTAACCGGAAAGCCATTAACAGAATTTGGAAATAATGGAATGGTTGACCTGCATGATGGCATTGGCGATAATCTGGGCCGGGATATCAGCAAGCTTTCTATAGATGCAACAAGCCCGGGTGTTATCTATAAGGATATATTGGTTATTGGAGGGCGCGTGTCTGAATACGGCGACGCGCTTCCAGGACATATACGTGCATTTAATATACGCACCGGTAAATTACAATGGGTGTTCCATACCGTACCGCAACCCGGTGAACCCGGCTATACCACCTGGCCTAAAGATGCCTGGAAATATATGGGCGGTGCAAATAACTGGGGAGGTATGGTATTAGATGAAAAACGGGGAATTGTATACCTGGGTACCGGCTCCCCCTCTGTAGATTTTTATGGAGGGGCACGCAAAGGCAAAAACTTATTTGCCAATTGCGTACTGGCGCTCAATGCTCAAACAGGAAAACTGATATGGTATTATCAAACTGTACATCATGATTTGTGGGACAGGGACCTGCCCTGCCCCCCTAACCTGATAACAGTACAGCATAACGGTAAAAAGATAGATGCGGTTGAACAATCAACAAAAGATGGGCTGATCTTTGTTTTGGACAGAACTACAGGCAAACCCTTGTTCCCTGTAGTTGAAAGACGTACCGTTACCAGGGACCCGTTACCGGGCGAACAACCATGGCCCACACAACCATTCCCGCTTAAACCGCTTCCGTTTGCAAGGCAGCTGTTTACCGAGGCAGATATTACCGATTTAAATCCGCAGGCTCACGCCTATGTAAAAGAAAAATTTTTACGATCGCGGTCAGGCAGTAAATATACGCCGCCAAATAAAACCGGAACATTACTTTATGGAATTGGGGGTGGTGCAGAATGGCCTGGCAACGCTACAGACCCACAGGGTATTTTATATCAAAATTCCAATGAAATGGTGTGGGACCTTACGATGAGCGACTTCTCGCTGAAGAGCAATTATAATAAATCTGCCGGTCAGGCACTTTTTTTAAACAACTGTTCTGTTTGCCATGGTGCAGACAAAAAAGGAAGCGGCAAAGAATATCCAAGCCTGACTGATATCGGTAAAAAAATGACAGATGCAGACATCAACAATATTTTGCAAGCCGGACGCGGGCGTATGCCTTCTTTCCAACGAATTCCTGAAAAAGAGCGCAAGTCAATTATAAATTATCTTTTAAATCTGGAAGTGCAAAACACGGCAATCGCAGATGATCATCACAATCCGGCATCTTTTATTGATAAAGACAAAACAGCTGGTTTTCCCTATACACCGCCTTACATAAACAATGGCTACACCAGATTTCTTGACCCGAATGGTTATCCAGCGGTTAAACCGCCATGGGGAACCCTGAACGCTATCGATCTTAATACCGGCAGGTATTTATGGCGTGTACCATTAGGCGAATATCCTGAACTAAAGAAAAAAGGAATTCCACCGACCGGGACCGAAAATTACGGAGGCCCTATTGTTACTGCAGGCGGACTGGTGTTTATAGCAGGTACGTATGATGAAATGATCCGCGCTTTTGATAAAAGAACAGGGCAGGTATTATGGGAATTTCGACTTCCGGCAGGTGGATTTGCTACCCCCATTACCTATGCCGTAAATGGAAAACAATA
>JAQBOY010000405.1 GCA_028287805.1 Mucilaginibacter sp. | reverse complement strand
TATTTAAAGTACCTGGCTACTTCAAAGCTGTCATTTACGCTGAATGTTAAGAATGATATTAACAGGAATAATGGTCCGTTTACCTTAGCTTCGAGCCCAGCGCAAGCCCTTCAAACACCTTTTGTGGTTAATCAAAATGCTACCACTACAATGGTTGACAATACGTTTAACGCTTCCTTATCGGCCAATTACACCGGTACTGATTTTATCTTCACCTCACAAACCTCTTACCAGGAAAATTACCGCTATTACCTATCGCCAATTGATGGTGACTTTGCGCCGATCGACGGCGTATCGATCATTAATAATTACGGGTCAAAGTGGAATACGGTTAAGACCGGGATACAGGAATTCAGGTTCAGCTCACCTGCAGTATCCGGTTCACCATGGAAATGGACAGCCGGTGTGTATGGCTTTTATAATGATAGCCCAACCAAACAAGGAACACATTTTGGTAATGACGCGGCAATGTTAGGTTCGCCAATCGCTAATTTTACCAGTATCAATATCAATACCAGCACTAACTATGGTATAGCTTTTTTCGGTCAGGCAACTTATGCAATCTCACCGCAAGTTGACATAACCGCAGGTTTGCGCTATGATTATGAGCATAAAAAGGAATTGATCAACGGAGCTTTCCAGCCTGATGGGCAGGCTGCGGTCACTACCCGTTCAGATACCTCTTCTACCGCAAGTTTTAAGGCCTTCTCGCCAAAAATTAGCGTAGCATGGCATCTCACTGATGATAACAACCTGTATGCCAGCTATAGCCGGGGATTTCGTGCAGGCGGTATCAGTCAGTTAGGTTCAGATCCATCACAGCCACCTTTATATGTTTATAAACCCGAGTATAGTAATAACTATGAAGTTGGCACAAAAAACACTTTCTGGGATAAACGTATCCGGTTAAATATTGCTGCTTTTTATACCCTGGTTACTGATGCGCAAGTGCCAACGCTAATATTGCCCGATGCTATTACCGTAACTCAGAATGCCGGACGGTTACATAGCGAAGGCGCTGAATTAGAATTTGCTTCAACCCCGGTTAAGGGATTGGAGTTTGATTACAATTTTGGTTATACACATGCCAGGTACACCAGTTTAAGTATACCTCAAAATGGTAGTGTTACCAATTTAAAAGGAAACCACCAGGTATTTACACCGGATGTAACCTCTATGCTGGCACTGCAATATACTTATGATTTAGGCGAGGCACACAAAACAAAGCTGATTGCCCGTGGGGAGTGGAAATACCTTGGAGACCAATATTTTGACCTGGCAAATACAATTGAGCAAAAAGCCTATAGCTTGTTTAATGCAAGGCTGGGTGTTTCTACCAAACGCTTTGATGTGTTTTTATGGGCCAGTAATATCGCCAATAAAAAATATATAGATTATGCTTATGATTTTGGTGCCGCCCATTTGGGAAATCCAAAAACTTATGGTGTATCTTTAAGAACCAATTTTTAATAACACCGATAAACCAATTATTAACCGATAAAAAATGAGAAAACTAATGAAGAACTACCGCCTTGCAGGCTGTTATGCTTTAGGGGCAATAGCAATTTTGCTATTTTTTAGCATGGCAGGGGCAAAGCCTAATCCAAAAGTGCTGGTATTTTGTAAAACTACCGGGTATCATCATCAATCAATAGCTGTGGGTATTGTTGCTATTCAAAAACTGGGTGCAGAAAATAATTTTGATGTGGATACCACTACCGATGTTACCAAATTTACTACGGATAACTTAAAACAATATGCCACCTTAATATTTTTAAGCCCTACAGGCAAAGGCGTATTTAATGACTCTACACAAAAAGATGCATTTAAGAAATACATAGCAAAAGGAGGCGGTTTTGTTGGTATACATGCCGCAACTGATTTTGAATATGACTGGGCATGGTATGGCAATCTGGTTGGCGCCTATTTTTTCGGCCATCCTAAGAATAATATACAGGAAGCTGTTTTAAATGTTGTTGATGATAAAAATATAGCTACCAAACATTTGCCAAAACAGTGGAAAAGAAAAGATGAATATTACAGCTACAGGCCGGGTATGTCAAAAGACCTGCATGTGCTGATAACACTGGATGAGAGCACCATGAATTACGGCACCCAAACCAATTTAAAAATGGGCGACTTTCACCCATTAGCGTGGTACCATAATTTTGAAGGCGGAAGGGCTTTTTATACCGAGTTGGGCCATACAGATGAAACTTATGCTGATCCGCTTTTTTTACAGCATTTATTAGGTGGAATAAAATATGCCATGGGTAAAAAATACACAGGTAAATGAAAAGGAGTTATACATGGGTATTAGCTGTACTTAGTATAGCTATTTTGCTGTATACCTGTAAAACCATGCAGCAATACCCTGTGCAGCGGGATGCAACAGGCCGTATTTTAGTTAATCCGCATCCTGACCCTGCGCCTTTATCCCCCGAGGAAAGCATGAAGCATATTTATATGCCCAAAGGCTATCATTTGCAATTGGTAGCCAGCGAACCGATGATAAGCCAGCCGGTTGCTATTGTTTGGGATGGTAACGGCGTAATGTATGTGGCCGAAATGCTGACCTATATGGTAAACGTGGATGGTACAGGCGAAGGCTTTAAACTATGCACGGTAAAAAAACTGGAAGATACCAACGGAGATGGCGTAATGGATAAAGCCACCGTTTTTATTGACAGCCTGGTTTTACCGCGCATGATGCTGACATTAAACCATAAATTATTGGTGAATGAAACAAATACCTATAATATTTATAGCTATGAGGATACCAATGGCGATGGCAAAGCAGATGTAAAACAACTGGTTTATAAAAATGATGAGGTAGATAAAAAAAACCTGGAACACCAGAAAAGCGGTTTGATATGGAATTTGGATAACCGCATATATGTTACGGTTGACCCGGTACGCTACCAGTGGAAAAACGATAAGTTGATTCCGGATTCACTGCAGGAATCGCCACGCGGGCAATGGGGATTAACCTATGACAATTATGGCCGCCTGTTCTTTTCCATTGCGGGAAGTGAAACACCTGCTACCAATTTCCAGCAAAATCCGCATTATGGCACTTTTGATGTAAAAGACCAGTATAATGAAGAATTTAATGCCGTTTGGCCCATTATGGCTACGCCTGATGTGCAGGGAGGCTTGCGCCGGTTACGGGCAGATAGTACGCTTAACCATTTTACCGCCTGTAACGGGCAATCTATTTACCGGGGCGATAAGCTGCCCGGAGATGTGCAGGGCGACCTGTTTATTCCGGAGCCTGTTGGCCGGTTAATACGGCGTGCAAAGGTATTGGATAATGATGGAAAGGTTACGCTGGTTAACGCTTACGATAAGCAGGAGTTTTTGGCATCAACCGATCCGAATTTCAGGCCTGTAAATACAGTGACCGGTCCTGATGGCTGTATGTATATTGTAGATATGTACCACGGCATTATACAGGAAAGTAACTGGACACGTGCCGGAAGCTATTTACGTCCGCAGATATTGCGTAAAGGCTACGAAAAAAATATTGGCCGCGGCCGTATTTACCGTTTAGTACATGATGGCTACAAACCTTCAAAAGTGCGCCCGCATATGCTGGACGAAAACAGTGCGCAATTGGTTACCTACTTAAATCATCCCAATGGCTGGTGGCGCGATAACGCGCAAAAAGAATTGGTGCTCAGGAACGATAAATCGGTAGTTCCCGCTTTAAAAACAATGGCCGTAAGCTCACCCAACCAACTGGCCCGCATCCATGCGTTATGGACCTTAAACGGTATGGAAAGCCTGGATATGGAAACATTTACCCATGCCTTGAAAGAAACCGATGCGCAGGTACGTAAAACAGCCGTATGGATAGGTGAGGATATGATGAAGAAGCATAACGAAGTTGTTGATATGCTGGCAGGTATGGTAAATGACCCAAGCGGTGATGTGCGTTACCAGGTAGCATTATCCCTGCGTTTTAATCCTTCTCAAAAAGCACAGGCGGTTATCAGCGAATTGGTAAATAAGTATCCCGATAACATCCTCGCCTTATCAGATAACAAGTACCATGCTAATATCAAAGCAAAAGCCGACCAGCTAAGGGCACAGGCTCTGATGGCGGAAACCGACAGAAAACTGGTTGCACAGGGATCGCTGATATTTAAGCAGCTTTGCGCTACCTGCCATGGCGCTGATGGCAAAGGCGTGGCTATTGGCGGTAAAGAGATGCCTGCGCCACCGCTGGCTGCCAACGCCGATGTTAACGGTGACCCGGCCAAACTGGTAAGGGTATTACTTTTAGGTTTAAGCGGCCCGGTTGGCAATAAAACCTACCCTGATGTGATGCCGGCATTAGGCGGCAATGACGATGAATATATTGCCTCTGTATTAAGCTATGTGCGTAACGATTTTGGCAATAAAGCCCCAACGGTTAAGCCTGCTGATGTACAGCTCATCAGGCAGCAGCTTGCGGGAAGAACCAAAGGGTTTACAATGGCCGAACTGGATACGATGA
>JAQBOY010000389.1 GCA_028287805.1 Mucilaginibacter sp. | reverse complement strand
AAGGCTTCCTGAAATTTTTGATTGTATTTACTGGGTTGCATAACAGATGTTTTATTCATTAAAAATGCACATAGATAGCATATGATTCAATATATAAAATTTATTTGTATTAAAAGTCTTTTCAGTTGTTTCCGTTTATATATTCTAAAGAATAAATGCCATTTTGGTATATGGCAACTATGATTGAAAAAATTTAGTAGATGATATTGTTAAACTAACCGAAGAACAGATTCTAATGCTGCAACTTAGTGACAAGGATATTGAAACAGGCAAATTAATTTCGCAGGAACAGTTAGACAACGCTGATCTTGCATGGTTAAAGGAAATCCCACAAAATAAAATAATAACTGCATTTTGGGATAACAGGCAAGTTTGGCTTACTGCATCGCCCAAAACAAAAAAGGCTTAAGAAAAAATCTCAAGCCTAATCCAATTGTGTTTATTAATGTTTTATTCGCCGCTGGTGCCATGCTCATGCACATGCTCCTCGCGGAAAAGTTTAGCGCTGAAATAATCGTTATTCATGCGCGAAATATTAGTAAGGCTGATCTCTTTAGGGCATTCTGCCTCACAAGCACCGGTATTGGTACAGCTACCAAAACCTTCAGCATCCATTTGAGCAACCATAGCTTGTACGCGGCTCCAGCGCTCGGGTTGTCCTTGCGGCAACATAGCCAGTTGTGAAATTTTTGCCGATACAAACAACATAGCCGAAGCATTTTTACAAGCAGCTACGCAAGCGCCGCAACCAATGCAGGTAGCCGAATTAAAAGCTTCATCAGCAATTACCTTCGGAATAGCTATTTCATTGGCATCAGGCACACCGCCGGTATTAACTGACACAAACCCGCCTGATTGCTGTATCCGGTCAAATGCAGAGCGATCAACCGCCAAATCTTTCACCACCGGGAACGCTGCCGCACGCCATGGTTCAATAGTGATGGTTTCGCCATCGTGAAAGCTGCGCATGTGCAACTGGCAGGTGGTAATAGCTCTTTTAGGTCCGTGCGGACGGCCATTAATATATAAAGAGCACATTCCGCAAATACCCTCGCGGCAGTCATGGTCAAAATGTATAGGCTCATCACCTTTCAGGATCAGGCTTTCATTCACCACATCCAGCATTTCCAGGAAAGACATATCAGGCGAAATATTCTCGGCTTTATACGTTACCATTTTGCCTGCGCTTTGCGCATTCTTTTGCCGCCAAACTTTTAGCGTTAGATTCATATTTCCGGTACTCATATTTTTTTATTTGAGTAGCAAGTAGTTAGTATCAAGTATCAAGATTTTACTTTTGATATGATATTTACTGCCTGTTTACTATTCATACATTTATAATTATGGTATTCTTTATCTAGCTACTTGATACTAGTTACTTAACTAATATCTACTACTATTTATAACTTCTTTGTGTTAAATGAACAAATTCAAAGTTCAGGTCTTCCTTATGTAATTCTTCAGGCTGGTTATCGCCTTTGTATTCCCATGCGCCAACGAAGGTAAAGTGTTCGTCGTCGCGAAGTGCTTCGCCTTCTTCTGTTTGTGATTCCAAACGGAAGTGGCCACCGCATGATTCTTTGCGCATCAGTGCATCATCCACCATTAATTCGCCAAGTTCTAAAAAGTCGGCTACACGGCCTGCTTTTTCAAGCGATGCGTTTACTTCTTCGTTCTCACCCACTACAATAGCGTTTTTCCAGAAGTCGGCCCTTAGCGCCTGTATTAATCCTTTAGCTTTGGTCAGACCTTCTTCGGTACGTGCCATGCCGCAATATTCCCACATAATGTGGCCCAGGTCGCGGTGATACTCATTAACCGTTTTGGTTCCTTTTAAAGCTAATAATGTATTAATACGGGTTACTACCTCCTGTTTTGTTTTTTCAAAAGCCGGATGATTTGCATCCACAGGTTTTGGACCGATGGTTGCCAGGTAATCACCCAAAGTATAAGGGATCACAAAATAGCCATCAGCCAGCCCCTGCATTAATGCAGAAGCACCTAAGCGGTTAGCACCGTGATCTGAAAAATTACATTCGCCTAAGGCGTACAACCCAGGTACATTAGTGCTCAGGTTATAATCAACCCATAAGCCACCCATGGTATAATGCACGGCAGGGTAAATACGCATTGGTTGTTTGTAAGGATCTTCATTGGTAATTTGATAATACATATCAAACAGGTTACCATATTTAGCTGCTACCGCTTCCTGGCCAAGACGTTTAATCGCGTCAGCAAAATCCAGAAATACAGCGATACCTGAACCACCTACACCACGATTTTCATCTACCATTTCCTTGGCATTACGTGAGGCCACATCACGTGGAACCAGGTTACCAAATGATGGATATTTTCTTTCTAAAAAGTAATCACGATCTTCTTCCTTAACCTGATCGGCTTTAAGCGTACCCTTACGTAATTGCTCTGCTATTGCTATTGTTTTAGGCGCCCAAACACGACCGTCATTACGTAATGATTCAGACATCAGCGTTAATTTTGACTGATGGCTGCCGGTTACCGGAATACAGGTAGGGTGAATTTGCGTATAGCAAGGGTTGGCAAATAATGCACCGCGTTTATGTGCACGCCATGCTGCAGTTACATTTGAACCTGCTGCATTGGTTGACAGATAGAATACGTTACCATAACCACCTGTACATAATAATACAGCATGGCCGGTATGGGTATCAATTTTTCCGCTGGTTAAGCTACGGGTTACAATACCTTTGGCCTGACCATCAATAGTAACCACGTCCAGCATTTCGGTACGGGTATACATTTTCACTTTACCCAGATGTATCTGACGGTTTAATGCCGAATAAGCACCCAATAAAAGCTGTTGCCCGGTTTGTCCCCTGGCATAAAAAGTACGTGATACCTGTGAACCACCGAATGAACGGTTATCCAGCAAGCCGCCATATTCGCGGGCAAAAGGAACACCCTGCGCCACACATTGGTCAATAATATTTACAGATACCTGGGCCAAACGATAAACGTTTCCTTCACGGGCACGGTAATCGCCGCCTTTGATGGTATCATAAAACAGGCGGTAAACACTGTCGCCGTCGTTTTGATAATTTTTAGCCGCGTTGATACCACCCTGTGCCGCAATAGAGTGCGCACGGCGGGGGCTATCCTGGAAACAAAATGCCTTAACATTATAACCCAGCTCGGCCAGTGAGGCTGCTGCTGATGCTCCCGCCAAACCTGTGCCTACAACTATTACATCATATTTACGCTTATTAGCCGGGTTAACCAGTTTTAAGTTAAATTTATGCTTGTCCCATTTTTCGGCTAATGGACCTGCAGGAATTTTAGCATCTAAATTCATTTCTCTTTTATATTTTTAGTGAGTGGTTGACTGTGTTGATTTAGTGAGCAGTTATTCACTTAACTCATTCAACCTAATCTAACCTGTTCAACTTAATCAACTACTTACTTAAACTCTGTATATAATAAACTATCGGCATTAAGGCGAAGCCCAGCGGAATGATAACTGCGAAAAGCCATGTACCTATAAATTTAACAATCGGCGTATACTTTCGGTGCGTCCATCCCAGGGTTTGAAAAGCACTCTGGAAACCATGCACCAGGTGAAACGAAACAGCGCCCATGGCAATTACATAAAATACAACATACCATAAGTGGCTAAAGCTCCATACCACACGTGCGTGCAAATCTTTCACCCTTACAATTTCATTGTTGCCTTCAGTTGAAATAGAATTTTCAAAATCGGCATACCCGGGTTTAAAATCAGTTACCGTTCTGTCGCCGGTTACCAAATTGGTTTTATATTCTTTAAATCCTAATACATTATTAAACTTATAGGTGAACCAAAAATCGCCCATGTGTATCACAATAAACAACAATAGGATACTGCCTAAAATTCCCATATTTTTTGATGACCATGATGCAGGCGCGTCATTATGCGCAACATAGGTTACCGGCCTTGCACTACGGTTATTAATCGTTAAAACAAGTGCATAAATAGAATGCACAATGATACACAGATACAGAAGATAGGCTATAACTTCTATAGGTGGAAAATGTGCAAGGAAGTTAGCATACACATTAAATCCGTAGCCCTTATCATCCCTAAATAAAAAAAGGTTGCCGCCCAGGTGCACTATTAAAAAAGTACACAAAAACAAGCCTGTTAAAGCCATGATCAGCTTTTTTCCCAGCGATGAGTTAAAGGTTTGTTTAAATTCGCTCATTATTAGTTTATATTTATTTAGGCAAAAGTATTTATTAAATGCCAAAAGATATAAATGCTTTAAGCTAATTAGCAACCAAATAGTTATTTAGAAACAATCTAAGCGTTGGGCCTTAATCAATAACGACCACCTTATCTTTTAATACCGCGAATATCCGGTCGTTTTCGCTGCTCCTGATAGCAACTCTTCCTGTAAATTTGCCAAACGATGGCAGAATAGCCTGCCGTTCGCTAAAGGCGAAACAAGGCAGGGTTATGCTTTGCCGCCCCCTGCCAACTAAATTTACGCCAGGGTGAATATGCCCGCAAAAAGCATAGTTCTCCGTTTGTTGTAAAGCGGCCTCAGTTAACGGATGATGCAGCATTAAGAACGGGCCTATAGCAAGCTGATAATGTAAGGATATATTTAATTCGTGGTAATGATCGTCATGAATAATATCATGATTGCCCCTTATCAGCATGATCTGCAATTTGGGGAACTGTTTACGCCATAAAGTAAACCAATCCCAATCCGCATTCATGTCACTATGGAACAGGTCTCCTAAGAATAGTATTTTTTCAGGTTTGTATTCGAAGATCAAATCGGACAAAACAGCCAGGTCATCCTGTTCCATGTCACGGGGTACGGCAATACCGGCTTTACGAAAATGGCCTACCTTACCCAAAT
>JAQBOY010000364.1 GCA_028287805.1 Mucilaginibacter sp. | reverse complement strand
AATGTTGTTTCTGGTACAGATACTACTTACCAGGAATATCCTGCCTCTATAGAAGGGGCTGTTAATGTGGAGATACGCCCACAGGTAAGCGGAGCATTAGATAAAGTGTTTGTTGACGAAGGCGCTTATGTAAGTGCCGGTCAGCCGTTATTTAAAATAAATGAGTTGCCTTATCGCGCCCAGTTAAACAACGCATTAGCCAGCCAGCATGCAGCCGAAGGCGCTATTGCCAATGCCCAGCTGGAAGTTGACAAGCTAACACCATTAGTTGAAAATAAAGTGGTATCAGATTACCAGTTACGGTCAGCCAAAGCAGCTTACCAGGTGGCAAAAGCAAATTTAGAGCAGGCAAAAGCCAATGTATCAACAGCACAGATCAATTTGGGTTATACTTTAATTAAAGCTCCTGTAAGCGGTTACATCGGCAGGTTGCTGAAAAAACAGGGTAGCCTGGTTGCACCTGCAGATGTTGAAGCCCTTACGCAACTATCAGATGTACATGATGTGCATGTGTATTTCTCTTTAGGTGAAAAAGATTTTGTGAACTTTAAAGAGCAGTATCCGGGTGAAACTTTAAAAGACAAATTAAGCAGGCTGCCTGCTGTTACTTTGCTATTGGCCGATAACACCCCATACGCCAAAGCTGGAAAAATAGATATGATTGATGGCCAGTTTGATAAAAACACGGGTGCCATTACGCTTAGAGCCAGTTTTACTAATCCACAGGGCCTGTTGCGCTCGGGCAATACAGGTAAGGTGCGCTTAAGTCTGCAACATACCAATACCTTGATTATTCCCGAATCGGCCACAATAGAAATGCAGGACAAAATATTTGTATTTACCGTTGCCGATAGTAATAAAGTAAAAAAGATGCCTATTACAGTGGTAGGCAAAAGCGGAATTAATTATCTGGTAAAAGATGGTGTTAAAGCCGGTGATCAAATTGTTTTAAGTGGAGTTGATCACTTGCAGGAGGGTGAAGTGATTGCCCCTCAAAAAGCAACCGATAAAGTGGCTAAAAACTAAATTTCCCGCCTCACCCCAATCCCTCTCAAAAGGAGAGGGGCTTAAATTCCCCTTAGTTTAGAGAGGACTTAAGTGAGGCAACAAATTATTCGAATTCCCAAATTAAAACTTACAACAATGTTTAAACAATTTATAAACAGACCCGTACTGGCAACAGTGGTTTCCATTTTGCTGGTCATACTGGGTGTGCTTGGTTTAACCAAACTACCCTTACAACAATTTCCGGATATTGCACCGCCGGCAGTATTAGTAGCTGCTGTTTATCCCGGTGCTAATGCCGAAACAGTGCTGCGTTCGGTTGCACCATCGTTGGAGGAATCTATTAACGGTGTTGAAAATATGAGCTATATGAGCTCGACCGCCAGTAATGATGGTTCATTAGCTATAACCGTTTATTTTAAGCAGGGCACCAATCCGGATCAGGCTGCGGTAAACGTACAAAACCGGGTAGCTCAGGCTACCAGTCAGTTACCTGCCGAGGTTGTACAACAGGGCATAACTACCACCAAACAGCAAAATAGTTTAATAGGAGCCATTGGTATATACACCGAAGATCCGAAAAAATATGACCAGACCTTTGTTGCTAACTATGCACAAATCAATATTATTCCCGAACTAAAACGGATCCAGGGGATAGGCTCGGCAGTTATATTTGGTGGTGTTAAAGATTACTCCATGCGGGTATGGCTTAACCCGGGCCAAATGGCAGCTTACAAAATTACCCCTGCCGAAGTTATGGCAGCCATACAGGATAAAAACCTGGAAGCAGCACCGGGTAAATTGGGCGAAAGAAGCAACGAGGTATTTGAATATGTGATCAAATACAAAGGCAAGCTAACCAGGCCCGAAGAATATGAAAATATTGCTATCCGTGCAAATACGGATGGTTCTGTATTGCATTTGAAAGACGTGGCCCGGGTTGAGCTGGGCGCTTATTCATATACCAGTACCACCCACTTAAATGGTAAGGATGGTATTGGAATTGGTTTGATACAGTTAGCAGGTTCTAATGCCAATGAGATTCAGATAGCTGTAGATAAGCTGATGGAAAAAGCATCAAAGGATTTCCCCGCAGGTATTAAATACAATCAATTTTACAGAACTAAGACCGCGCTTGATGAATCTATCGACCAGGTGGAACATACTTTGGCAGAAGCATTCATACTGGTGTTTATTGTGGTGTTTATCTTTTTACAGGATTTCAGGTCAACGCTTATCCCCGCAATTGCCGTTCCGGTAGCCATTATAGGCACCTTCTTTTTTATGAAGCTGTTTGGGTTCTCCATCAATTTATTAACACTGTTTGCGTTGGTACTGGCAATAGGTATTGTGGTGGATGATGCTATTGTAGTGGTGGAGGCTGTGCATGCTAAAATGGAACACAAGCACCTGGCACCAAAACCAGCCACCATAGAGGCAATGCACGAAATTACTGGAGCTATTATATCTATAACATTAGTAATGGCAGCGGTATTTTTACCGGTTGGCTTTATGGATGGTTCAACGGGCGTATTTTACCGGCAGTTTGCTTTTACAATGGCAATAGCCATCGTAATTTCGGCAATTAACGCATTAACTTTAAGCCCCGCTTTGGCAGCTTTATTTTTAAAAGATAATCATGCTGATAAAACACCGGGCACCGTTAAAGCCGGTTTTAAAGAAAAATTCTTTAGCGGGTTTAACAGCAGTTTTACTGCTGTTACCAACAGATACATTGGAGGGGTGAAATTTTTGATCCGTAATAAATGGATCAGCATGGGGGGACTTGCCTTAGTAATAGCTGCCACCGTTTACCTGGTAGGAACTACAAAATCAGGCTTTATTCCTACAGAAGACCAGGGCTTTGTAGCCATTTCGGTTTCAACACCTTCAGGAACGTCATTAAGCAGAACCACAGAGGTATTGAAACAAGCTGAAGATGAGTTGAGGGCTTTACCTGCCACAAGGTTTGTTACTGCCATATCAGGCTTTAATTTGTTAACCAATTCAAATAGCCCATCAGCAGCGGTAGTTTTTGTTTTGTTAAAACCAAATGAACAACGCGGAAAGGTAAAGGATATTAATGCGATACAGGATATTATACGTGGTAAATTAGGCGCATTAACCCGTGGAAGTTTCTTCGTGTTCAGTTTTCCAACCGTTCCTGGTTTTAGCAATGTTGAAGCATTGGATGTAGTACTGCAGGATAAAACCGGCGGCAAGCTGGATAAATTTAGCGGCATAGCAAACAACTTTATTGGCAAGCTGATGCAAAAACCGGCTATAGCCTATGCATTTACTTCCTTTAAAGCCGATTATCCACAGTTACAATTGGAGGTTAACGACGAGAAAGCTAACCAATTAGGGGTTAGCGTTAAGGATATCCTGTCAACTATGCAGGCTTATTTTGGTAGTGCACAGGCATCAGACTTTAACCGCTTTGGTAAATATTACCGGGTAGTGGTACAGGCTGATATTGCTGACAGGACTGATCCTGCATCAATAGACAGGGTGTTTGTTAAGAACAAAACAGGCGCTATGGTGCCGGTAAATACTCTGGTAAAATTATCCCGGGTTTATGGTTCTGAAACTGCATCGCGGTACAATTTGTTTAACTCTATCGAAGTAAATGCTATTCCAAAACCAGGCTACAGCTCGGGTGATGCTATTAAAGCGATACAGGAAGTTGCCAAAGAGCAATTACCTTCAGGATTTGCTTATGAGTTTTCAGGTCAGACCCGTGAGGAGATCTCATCGGGCGGTCAGTCGGCTATTGTATTTATGTTGTGTTTGATATTTGTTTACTTCTTACTATCAGCACAATACGAAAGTTATTTACTGCCATTGGCGGTAATATTATCAATCCCTACAGGTATATTGGGTGTATTTGTGGTATTAGGTTTAACCGGTATAGAAAATAATATATACGTGCAGGTAGCCCTGATCATGCTCATCGGCTTGCTGGCCAAAAATGCCATTCTGATTGTTGAATTTGCAGTTCAGCGTCGTAAAGCCGGACAGCCGTTAATTGCCTCGGCAATAGAAGCTGCCAAATTACGTTTACGCCCCATCATTATGACATCCATGGCTTTTGTTTTTGGTTTGTTTCCAATGAGTATTGCAACTGGTCCGTCAGCCCAGGGTAACCACTCCATTAGTATTGGTGCTGCCGGAGGGATGGTTTCAGGGGTATTATTAGGTTTATTTATCATACCCGTACTGTTTGTAATATTCCAATCCCTGCAGGAAAGAATGACCGGTGTGCCAGTTGCAGTGTTGGTGGATGAACATGAAAAATTAAATGGCCATACCGTACCAGAGCTTAAGGAAGAGTTTACAATATAAAATCCAGCGAGCGAAGCAAGTCAAGGCGAGTGGTAATATCGCCTCGCCATTGGCTCACCTGATCTACGCTTCGCTGGATCACCCTCTCTTCACCTGCGGTGGAAAGAGGGTTAGAGAAATTAATTGATAGAAAAAATTAATTATTAGCAATAAGAACATGAAAAAATACATATACAGCGCAGCCTT
>JAQBOY010000357.1 GCA_028287805.1 Mucilaginibacter sp. | reverse complement strand
ATTACCAGGCGGGTGCAGGTATTGTATCAGGTTCGGTACCCGAAAGTGAGTTGAACGAGGTTAATAATAAAATAGCGGCATTGAGGAAAGCGATAGAGCTGGCAGAAGAACTGTAATCCCCTAACCCCTCTGAAGGGGGAACTGATTTAATAATTAATAAGATGACAAAAGATAACCATATAAATAATAACCCTTCCCCTCTTACAGGGAAAGGGGGCAATATTTTAATAATAGATAATTACGATTCTTTTACCTATAACCTGGTACACCTGATTAACGAAATTGGCTTGCAATGTGAGGTATGGCGTAATGATCGGTTTGATATTAACGATGTAGAGGCTTACGATAAAATTATCTTATCCCCAGGGCCGGGTATACCATCTGAGGCAGGATTATTGCTGCAAGTGATAGAACGATATTCTCCCACAAAAAGCATATTTGGCGTTTGTTTGGGACAGCAGGCCATAGCAGAGGTTTTTGGCGGCAAATTGTATAATTTAAAACAGCCCATGCATGGTATAGCAACGCCGATAAGAGTTACTGATGAAGAGGAAAGGTTATTTAAAGGCTTACCACAGCACTTTAAAGTGGGTCGTTATCACTCTTGGGTAGTAGATGAAACATCTATTCCCGATGTATTAACTGTAACTGCTATTGACGAAGCAGATAATTCTGCCATGGCCTTAAGGCATAAACAGTATGATGTACGGGGTGTACAGTTTCACCCGGAATCTATACTGACTGAATACGGAAAAGAAATGATGAAAAATTGGTTAAGTTAACACTAAATGAATATTCTTGATAAAATAGTACTTCACAAAAAGGTGGAGGTGCAGGCGGCTAAAGAAATTTATTCACTGGCAGACCTGGAAAATTTTGAATCATTTAACCGGGAAACTTATTCTTTAAAAGAGTTTTTGCTGGCACCCGACCGCACAGGCATTATAGCAGAGTTTAAGCGAAAATCGCCATCAAAAGGCATAATTAATGAGGAAGTAACGGTTGAAGAAGTTACTAATGCCTATGCCTCGGCAGGCGCTTCGGCGTTGTCTGTTTTAACGGATCATAGCTTCTTCATGGGTGATAAAGCAGATTTGGTAAAGGCCCGAAAGGTTAATACCATTCCCATTTTGCGTAAAGACTTTATGATTGATGAATACCAGGTTTTTGAAGCCAAAGCTTTAGGTGCTGACATTATTTTACTTATTGC
Organism: Mucilaginibacter sp.; assembly: GCA_028287805.1. Taxonomy (GTDB): domain Bacteria; phylum Bacteroidota; class Bacteroidia; order Sphingobacteriales; family Sphingobacteriaceae; genus Mucilaginibacter. The sequence continues at coordinate 1,798 of JAQBOY010000357.1, read as the reverse complement.
AGCTATACTTACTCCGGCAGAAATACAGCATCTGGCTTCAACGGCAAAAAAACTGGGCTTGAATGTGCTATTAGAAGTGCATAACCTGAAAGAACTGGAACGAAGCATTAATCCTAACCTGGATGCCATTGGCGTAAACAACCGTAACCTGGCCGATTTTACAGTTTCTATTGAAACTTCCTACCAGTTGATTGAGCATATTCCTGACGAATTTTTAAAAATATCTGAAAGTGCTATCAGCAATCCGGAAACTATTAAACAACTAAGGCAGGCAGGGTTTAATGGCTTTTTAATTGGTGAAAATTTTATGAAGCAAAAAAATCCGGGGTTGGCGATGAAGGATTTTGTGGCGGCTTTGAAAGAGTAATAATTATTTTCCTTTTGGTTTTATCAGATAAATAAAACAGGATATTTATAAGGTATATCTGTTCTATTACCAGGACTCTCATTTTTAACGACGAAGATTAAATCTTATTTTTGTCGTTGTGAGCGAAAAAACTATCCTTAAACTGCAACTCCCTACCGACCCTATATGGGTAAAGAATGTTGTAGAAAGTAATATTGAAGAAATTTTAACCGATCATGCTTTCTGCGAGCAAAAAGCGGCCAGCAACGCTATTACCCTCATTGTTCAAAACCCTAACCTTGCCGATCTGGTACAGGAGATGATTGCACTTGCACAGGAAGAAATGGAGCATTTTAAACGGGTACATGTTATTATATTACAACGCGGTTACCAGCTGGGCAAGGAGCGCAAAGATGATTATGTAAATGAATTGCGCAAATTTATTATTATAGGCGGAGGACGGGAAGCACAATTAATAGACCGGCTGCTTTTTTCGGCTATGATAGAAGCGCGAAGTTGTGAACGGTTTAAGGTAATGGCAGAAAACATTAACGATAAACAACTGGCTGAATTTTATCATGAACTGATGATAAGCGAAGCTGGTCATTATACCATGTTTATCCGGCTTGCTAAAAAATATGCTGTTAATGTAGATGTTGATAAACGCTGGAAGGAGTTTTTAGCTTACGAGGCTGAGGTGATACAAAACTATGGCAAACGAGAAACTATACACGGTTAGCCCAATAGCAGTTGTAAGTGAAGGCTTTTATCTATTAAAACAAGTTAGAAATCAGATTGCCACACAGGCAGATTTAGAGGGGGCCGGGGTTTAATCCTGCTATATTCCTTAAATAATTATCCATCATATCAATATCCACCACATCATTTATAAATCCGATATGCATGTCGGGCCGTATAATCAATGCTTTCTTTTGGCCTTTTTTGATCTCAAATGCCTCAAATACCGCTTTGTTTTTTTCTGATGGGGGCAGGTAAAAAAAATTAATGTTTGCCGGGTAGTTTTGTGTGAGCCATTTAGCCAGGGTAAACAGATCAAGGTCTTTTAAATTGCCTAAAGCTATAAAGGTAAAGCCAGGTTTGCTGCACCACTCGTGCAGATCAGTCTGTTCCTGTTTTTTCTCATCAAATACTTTAAGGTAAGGCAGCCTGTCGCCGGCCCTGATCTTGGTAGCGTTGCTTAAGTGCAAATTGATACGGCTGCCGCGGTAATTGATATTGATTTGTGAAATACGGCCGAAAAATGTTTCCCGTAAATTTTCTTTACTCCAAACAAACTGAAGCAGCTTAGGAATTACCCGTTTTTTTAATAAACGTGTTACCCAATTTTGCGACTGGATAACTTTAAATAACCTGTCGGTTGTTCGCAGCAGTTCTTTAGCTACAGGCATCCGTTCGGCAGCGTAACTATCTAAAACCGGCTCCCGTATCTGC
>JAQBOY010000341.1 GCA_028287805.1 Mucilaginibacter sp. | reverse complement strand
TAATAAACGTGTTACCCAATTTTGCGACTGGATAACTTTAAATAACCTGTCGGTTGTTCGCAGCAGTTCTTTAGCTACAGGCATCCGTTCGGCAGCGTAACTATCTAAAACCGGCTCCCGTATCTGCTGGTTTACAACTCCTGCTAACTTCCAGGCTAAGTTATAGGCATCCTGCAATCCGGTATTCATGCCCTGCCCGCCAACCGGCGAGTGGATATGCGCGGCATCGCCTATTAAAAAGCACCGCCGTATCTTAAATTGATCAGCCATACGGTGATGTAACCGGTAGGTGGTAAACCAATTATTGTTAACCACATTTATTTCCATGCCGGTAATGATGTTGAAATCTGGAATTACATCAGCTAATTGGAAGCCCTGAGCGGGTTCCGCTAATTTCGGCAGATTACCTATAACGCGATAACAGTTTTCCTCGGGCATAGGAAAAAATGCACCAAAGCCTTTTTTTGATAAATATAGCTGTACATCGTCCCCTGATAATTCATCATTATTCAGCTCAACATCTGCCAAAAAAAATTCATGCTGATAGGTATCGCCAGTAAAGGGTATATGCAATTGTTTACGCACGGTGCTATGCGCACCGTCTGCACCGACCACCCAGTCGCAGGTAATGTTTGTTACTTCCTGTGCGGTTTGCAATTGCACTTCTACCTGATTAGCAGTTTGTTTTAAGTTGATTAAACTGGTTTCCCAATAAACAGGGCAGCAGTTTTGAGTTAAAAACTCCAGCAGCAGGCGCTCGTTCTTACTTTGCTGGTACAGATGAACAAACGGAAATGGTGTTTGCCCTTCGCCAATATTAGCTAATGATAAGCTGGCGACACGTTTACCATCCTGATTAAAAATTATTCCTCTTGCTTGTTTACCCCCACTAATAATACGATCAATAACCCCCATCTGCCGGTATATTTCCAATGAACGGGCCTGCACAGCCAACGCATTGGAATGATTGGTTGGCCCTTGTTTACTGTCGATAATTAAGGGTTGCACCCCATACCGTAATAGTTGAGCAGCCATCATTAAACCCGATGGGCCTGCTCCCACTATTAATACCTTGGTATGTTGTTCAGTTAGTGTCATTTATTAGGAACGTGAAAGCAGAAAAATAGTTGGCTTTTTATGCAAATCAGGCACTTTTGTTTGCCATTCGGCAATGGTTTTGGTTTGCACAAACTCATCTGCGGCTGTTAAATTACAGGCAATGCAAAGCCTGGTTTTGGCATTGCCGCTTTTTAATATTTCTTCCAGCAGGGAATTATTGCGAAACGGCGTTTCAATAAACATTTGTGTTTGCATCAACCGGTCAGACAGCCCTTCTAATTCTTTAATCCGTTTGCTTCTTTGCACTTTATCAATAGGTAAATAGCCATGAAAAGTAAAGCTTTGTCCGTTAAATCCTGAAGCCATCAGGGCCAGCAAAATAGAGCTTGGCCCAACCAGCGGAACAACTTTAATGTTTCTTTTATGTGCTTCGGCAACAATATCGGCGCCGGGGTCGGCAATGCCGGGGCATCCTGCTTCGCTCATCAAACCAACATCGTTACCCGCCTGCAAACCTTTGAAAAATTCTTTTAAACTATCCCGGTTGTATTTGCCATAGTCATGAATAACCAGCTCGCTTTGCGGGGTTTTTAAGCCGGCCTCTTTTAAAAAGCGGCGTGCGGTTTTTTCATTCTCAACAATATACTCCTTTATATTGTTAATGGTATGAATTAAATAAGGCGTAAATGATTTGGCTGCCGCCTCATCAGCAAGTGGTACAGGTATTAAATAAAGAGTTCCGTTGGGCATTTTGCAAAATTGGTCATTTTTGTTTAATTTAACCTATTGTAAGTCATTTGTTCATTCATGGTCCATAGTCTTTTTTTCAGACTGATGACTAAACGTAAATTTAAGTAGGTGAAATGATATTGATATAAGGGAGATATAAAAATGAAATCATTAGGTATAAACTGGTTTATTGAAGGTTCAATAGATTTTGAGTATAAAAAATATATCCTGCTGGCTTATTTACAGGAGATTAACCAGCACTTTGATAAAAGCAGGTTATACCCAAACCTCACCGATCTAATATTTCATTATAATAACCTGCTCTATTTTAAAAAAAATAAATCCGTATTACAGCAGTCCTTTCCGCAGCGTTTAACACAAGCAGATATTGACGCTGTTAAACTGACTTATGAAAAAATTGTGCAGGATGATAACTCGATGCAGGAAATTGAAAACATTATTACCTATGCCCTAACCAAAATAGATCCTGCTATTAAAACCGGTAAAGAGATATATGACTTTGTGGAGAGCCATTTAAATATCGATCCGATAGGCGTAATGCCTCTTCTGCCTTATCACGGCTATTTTTCATTGCGTAACGGCAAGGAAAAAACCAATTGGATATATGAGTATCAACTAACCATTTTTGAAAACAAGGATGATAAATACCGGGGCATAAATGTGCAATTTATTGATACGTATGAACAAAGTATTGTTAATACACCTGAAGCTGTTAAGCTGCAACTCATCAACCGCAACAAATTTATGCCTAACCCGGCAGTATATTATGTGTATACAGATATCAATTTCCCGCTTGAACAAACTTTATTGCCTGTTGCCAAGCGGAGCCTGGTAAAATACATTTCAAATGCAGCGTAAGGCAAAGGTGTTGAACAAGGTTTTCAGAAGCCCTGCGAGGACTTTAATTTAATAGCGGATGATTACCGGCGTTGCCGGGTTGGGCTATAAGCAACAATATAGCTAAGATTGTCATTTAATACGCTTTGGATATTCAGCAATTGTTCCTCTTTATTTAATACCTGGTTAAGCTTGGTCTTAATAGACTGAAAAACCTGCAATAGCATTTCCGGGATTACTTTTACAGCAACTGCCGGATAATAATCTTTTTGAATTATTGTCTTGTCTTTTTCTGACACAATACTTAACTCCCAATTATCCTCCGCCTTAAAACCATTTTCCTGAGCAGTGCTCATTAAATCGAAAAGGTATATGCGGGTTTGTTTTTCTATGTTTTGATTTCCCATTATTTTATTTTGCTTTTTTTGTAGTGCTTATTTCGTTTTTAGAAACCGAGCCCTTATCAGATTGATAAGCGGACTGTTTTTTGTTCAACTGCTGACTAGGAGCCTTTTTTATGTCCTTTGTCATTTTTCTGTCTTTGCTCATGTTAATTTCTATTGATTTGTGGTAATATACAATTAATATGCTTTACGAAGTTTGATAATCTGTTTATACTTATCACCTACTGTTTAGATTGATATATGATTTGAGGCACTTAGTATATACTGGCAAGAACAAAGAAAGGAGTTAAAACCTGCCTTTTTGAATTGCGATTAGAATGACTATATATAATTAACGCACTAAAGGTTTCATTAGTATCCGGTAACAATAATTACTTTCATTGAGGT
>JAQBOY010000331.1 GCA_028287805.1 Mucilaginibacter sp. | reverse complement strand
AAGTTTTTCCTGACAGCCATTTCAAGCGTGAGCTTTAGTATCTTGCTATCGCAGTTGAATTTAAATTGAATGTTTTGTGCCAGGCACAATGGCCTGGCATATGACTGTATCTTTTGTACAATATTGTCCATATGATCATTCTTCGGATTGATGGCCCAAACAATGTCAGACATTTCGGTTATGGTTTCATTGGCTGTTTCGCCAATGGTATTCAGCAATTCTTTTAGCTTATCGTCTTTTTGTTGTTGCTGGTAAATTTTAGCAACTTTACTGTAAATGGATATACTGCTTAAGGTAGATCCGATATGATCATGCAAATCCTGCGCTATTCCGTTTCTGATAGACTGGCGTTTAAGATATTCATTAAGTCTGAAACGGTAAAGCATATAAAAAATAGGTGCAATAATTAGGAACAGGAGGATATAAAACCACCACTCCAGCCAAAACGGAGGACTTATGATAATAACAATGGCGGCATATTTTTTAACCATGTTACCCTTCCAGTTACTTGCCCTTACTTTAAACAAGTACTTGCCGCCGGGCAGGTTTGAGTAGCTGACAAAGTTACGCCTGTCGGCATCAACCCAGTCCTTGTCAAACCCTACCAACATATAATCATAGTGTATGTGGTTGCTGCTGTAAACCGGCGCCGAAAACTCCAGCGAAAAGTAATTCTGTTCGTGATTTAATTTGATGGTTTTATTTTCAAGCAGTTGGCTATACGAGGTGTTGAATATCTTAAAATCGGTAAAATACACATCAGGATCATTCTTTATTTTGCTGATAAGCACCGGATTAAAAGAAATGTAGAAATTAACTCCTCCGGCATAAAAATTGCCGTTTGTATCCTTATAGATATAACCTTTAACGCCACCGTTCTTTTTCAGGTTTGGCAGGTCATAGCAACTATATATTTTTTTTAAAGGATTATACTCATGCATATGACCGTCACATATCATCCAAACATTTCCGCGCAGATCTGCCTGCATGCCTTCCGTTAAATTGCTCGATTCTCTTATATGTACAAACTTGCCGGCATCCTTATTAAAATAATTAAGCCCGCCGCCGTAGGTACTTACCCACAGGTTACCCGTTTTATCTTCCTCCATATCAAAAACATCATTGCTGCTTATAGATGAATTATTAGCCAGGTCATTTGTAAAGTACTTTATGGGCATATCACCCTGCTGCCAGTCGCCCAGGCCAAACTTATCTGTAGCCATCCATAAACCGCCTTTTTTGTCTTTATAAAACTTTTTGATCAGGTTGTCTTTTATATTTAACTTCCCGATGATCTTTTTTACCGAATCAACGTGCGATACCCACTTATTCCTGGCAAGGTCATAATAGGTTATATAATGCCCATAAGGCGAAACTACCAGCACCGGGTGAGTATCAATCGTATCCCTGACTATAGATACAATCCTGGAGTTCACAAGCCTTTTCATCACCCTGTCTGACGCCGTATTGGGCAAAAGCGATAGCTGGTTGGTTTGCAGGTTATACTTAAATAAGGTGTAATCGGTACCTAAATAAATCGTTTTATCTTCATCAATAAAAAATTTGGTAACGGCAAGGAGGTGCCCGTTATAAACCAGTTTGCGATGTTCATAAACAATGCTGCCTTCTTGTTTGATATAGATACCATCGCTGGAAGCTATCCAAAGATGATCATTCCCGTCGCGATAAAAATCATAAATGGTAATATCTTTTTCGTCCGGGCTTTTAGGCAGAAAATATTGTTGAAAGGGCGAATAAACAGGGTCATGTATACTCACCCCGTTATCGGTACCTATCCAAACAATACCACTCCGGTCAGTAAAAACTACATTTACATGGTTATCAATCAATGAACCATCCTGAGCATTATGCTGGTAGCTGCTAAATTTATGCAAGGCACGATCATAAATAGCCACTCCCGAGCTTTGGGTAGCTATCCATACTTTTCTCTGGTTATCTTCAGTAAAAGATACTACTTCATCATTAGGCGCTTCTGTTGCTGATGGATTATATGCTTTTTCTTTATGTGTTATTGGTTCATAACTATATAACGCCTTATTCAATGTACCGTACCACATGGTATTGCTACCATCTTTAAAAATAGAGGTGATGAAGGTATGAGGCAGTTTTTTTAATAAATTATTGCTGCAGTTGTTAATCTTATACTGCAGCGTGCGTGTATTGATTTTTAATAAGCCCCCGCCAGCCCTGCCAACCCATAAGGTATCCCGATCGGCAATGGCTAATGACAGGATACCGGCACTGCCATTTTTAACAGGCACATCAAAATTACCGCTTTGTTTATTAAACCTTATTACAAAGCTGTTACTGGTGGCCAGCCACAAATTGCCGATTTCATCCTCGGCAATCTTGCTGATGTGGTTTTCAGGCGGGCCTGCGGTAGCGCGCGCTTTGTATTTATACTGTTTAAATTGCCTTGACGCGGGCAAATGATAGTTATATCGAGTTAGTCCGCCATCGGAAGTAGCTATCCAGATAATGCCGTTTTTATCTTCATGCAAATCGGTAATAATATTACCGGAAATACAGGAAGTATCATTGGGCTGGCTTTTGAAGACGGAAAAAAAGCGGCCATCATAACGATTTAAACCATTTTCGGTACCAAACCATAAAAAGCCACGCTTATCCTGCATAATGCAATTAACTTTGTCATGTGACAGTCCATTGTCTGTCCTGATGTTTCTAAAAAAAGGCTTGTCCGCCTGCGCGTTTGCGGTGTTGATCAATAAAATAATAGTCAGGAACAATAAATTAATACTGTTGATGATTAACCTGTTCAGTTGCAGAGCGGAACAATGTTTCATTAAAGCAGGCGTATTTATACTGTTTTCGAAATAGGTATATGTTACTCTATCACGTAATCGACGAATAAATGGTTGCCTGTGCCTTTAATTTATTACTACCTGCTTTTTATGATAATAATGCCCCTGAATTAAAATAACAATACAGGCGGTAATAAACCATCCTGTATTGCTGTTTACATTAAAATATAACCTTAATTTGCAGGAGCCGCAGCTGTAGCGGTATTTTCAACCGGCCATGCGCCAGGACCTACACTAACACCTTTATTGCTGCCTTTTACACCACCATCGGCACCAAAGTAATACATTGGCCAACCTTTGAAAGTTAATTGAGGTTTGCCAAAAACAGTTATACTTCCAAACATTGATTTATCTAAAATGGAAGGGACGTTTAATACTGCCGGCACCTGGTCAACCGGCCAAACACTGTCATTGCTAAAATCAGATTTAGTGTAAGTATTCGTATTGGCTTTATCTTTTATAAAGCTATACAGCGTTCTGCCATAATCATCAGTAATATATTGTACAACTTCTGCACCTGGTTTATACTGGCTGTTATAAGCCACACCATCGGCGCCGGTCAGCTGTTCGTTAGCCAGCATTACCGTATAATCGGGTTTGGACACAAACCAGATTTTGCCAATGCCGTCACCGTTGATATCACCGCCCTTACTATCACCAGCATAGTAATACAGCGGCCAACCTTTATAGGTGGTTTGCTTGCTATTGTCTGCACGCGTAATAACGCCAAAATCTGTGCTTTTAAGGCCAGTGCCCAATGCTGGGGCCGTATCATAAAAAACTGGCCATGTTACGGCACAGTTACCGTTACAATTTGATTGGGCAGCGGCATCAAGTGCAAAAGAATATAGCGTGCGACCAGTTTTATCCGTTAAAATGCTTCCGAATTTTGCACTAGTAGCCAGTTGCACAGTTGCTGTGCTGGCCTGAGTATTAGAAGCATTATTATTATTTTTTGAACAAGATGTTAGGCCAACTACAAGAGCTAGCATTGCGCTTGATTTAATAAAGTTAATTTTCATGGTCGATTTTTTTAAATTGTTTTGTTAATGTTTTATAAAACTATTTACTGGCCAGCCCGATAACTTTTATGGTCTAATTGATTTGTCGCAAAGTTTTTTTATTGGTTAAGTGTCGCAAACCGGTTAATAATTTTGGCATTACAAATTTGCCTCATATCCCGTTCTTTTGTTGCCACCAATACCGGGGAAAAGATATCACCACTTGTGGGGATACAGCAAAATGAACAACTCGGCCGGCTACGCTTGGTTACTCTCATAACAACTTATTAATCAACGGTTTGCTATTCCAGATCTCGTATGGCATTCGTTGATCAAATTGTCGATAATGCCGAAGAATATGGCCGGTAATGACTAACTCAAAACGATTAATTGTAATAAAACACAAACCCTATTCGTTTTCAACAAGCAGTATTTATTATCAAACATAGCTATTATACACACCATTAAAATCATGAAGAAATATCTCTTTTTAGCAGCAGTACTAACCCTGTTATTTTATTGCAATTACCCCGCCCACACTCAAAACGTACCGTCGGCAACTGACACCACATTGGAAAACAACCGCAAAAAAATTGACAGGATTGATAAACAACTCATTGAACTGATAGGCGAAAGGGAAAAAATAGTAAAAGAAATCGGCATATATAAAGCAAAAAATAATATGGCTCCTTTACAAGCAGCCCGCTTTCAGCAAGTCTTAAACAAAGCTATAGAGCAGGCGAAAAGGAAGGTTTATCTGCAGAATTCGTAACTGAATTACTAAATGCCATTCACAAGGAAAGTCTGCGAATTGAAGAGGATATCAATAAAAATCAATAGTGATGAAAAAACTTTTTTTATTTATATCGTTCATAACCTTGCTGCTAAGCAAGTCCTGAACAATGCAAAGCCGATCAGGTAGATGATGTAAACATATTCACCTCCGTTATAGGCCATGTTGGAGACGAAGACATTCCCGGTAAATACTAAAATAACTAAAGCGCCGATGGTTGCTGTTTTTCTGAAAAATAATAAGAGGCCAGCTATGATCTCTATAGCGCCAAGAAAAGATTCATAGCATGGAACAATACTCATGCTCATGGAGAATATTTTCCAGTCGTTGAAATCCCCATAGCTGGTTCTACTCATGGTAATTAATTAGTGTCCGTTTAAAAGCAAGCTCAAATTTGTCTTTTATCAGTTCTCTTTATTAGTTGTAGCTTCCGCAGCTATAGGCCGGGGCTTCCGTGCTTCTTTAATCACCTGCCTTTT
>JAQBOY010000361.1 GCA_028287805.1 Mucilaginibacter sp. | reverse complement strand
CCAGTAATTGTGATTCAGCAGCAGCAGCAAAAGCTCCGGCTTCTTCGTGACGCATATGAATCCATTGAATTTTATTATCACTGCGCCTTACGGCGTCATTCACTTCATTTAAACTATCGCCTGTTACAGCGTATATCCTTTTCACACCGGCTGCTATCAGCATTTCCACCAGTTGCTCTGCTACATTTTTGGCCATATCTTTAGTTTTTATTCTTTAAATAACCGGATACAGCCATACAGGTTTTAAAATACTGAAAAACATTAACTAAATAACAAAAATCTTACTCAAACCTAAAAGCCTTTGTTATTGCATGATATAAATCCTGTTATAAATATATGCGGATACCAATGCTGTATGATATTAACAAGCTTGCTTCTTCTGGCAAGATTTTTATTAAAATATTCCTAAAAATCGCCTTGTCGACCAAAAGTCCTTGCTATAAAAATTTTCCACCTCCAGTTTAACAGGAGTATGCTTTAACTCTTTTTTTAACTTTAAAAATTCAATCAGTGCCGTACAATACCAGGGCAATGACCGGATTCCATAATTAAACACACATCTTAAATTATTTAAATACACTCTTGTTAGAAACAACGTCCGGTGCTTTTTATTGAAATATTTATAGATAATCGCCATTTCATTTCTGACAGAATAGGTTATTAGCCTTTTTGAAGTCCGGTTGATATTACTTGTGCGGTGTGTAACATGACAATCAGCAAAGTACCTGATTTTATACCCGGCTTCCATACAACGGATGCCATATTCATATTCATTAGTATACAAAAAGATCCAGCTGGCATATCCGCCAATTTTATCAAATAATGCTTTTCTTATGATAGCGCCACAGCCTATAAAACCAGCATACTGCGATAAATTTTTCCAATGACCGGTTTCAAAAGCCCCTCCGGTAATATTTAAGGCAAGTACCCCTACGTCCTGATGCTGATCCAGATACGTAAGTGCCTTATCAAGGCCGAAGTCTACTTGACTATCATCGTCCAGTATAATAAAGTAGTCGCCTTTTGCTTTTTCAAAACCTATGTTCCATGCCGGCGCTCCAAGGTTGATTTCGTTTTCTACTAACAAAATATCAGGATGCTGGTTTTTTATAGCATTTGCGCTTCCATCAGTTGAAGCGTTATCAACTACTATTATTTCGTAATCTGCTGTATTAAAATCTGGTAAAGCTTTAGTTTTAGAAATAGTTAATAAGATCTCATCTTTTCTATTATAGTTAACTATTACAAATGATGCTTTCATGTATATTCAATTTAAGCAAGTTATGGTTTACAATTAAACCAGTTCAACCAGTTTAATAATATCCTTTAATGACCTTTTATTCTTTTTATACAGGTTAATTGATCTCATGTACCAACTCACGGTCCTCCAAAGCGCTATGGCTTTTACAGCATAATAATTAATGGATACTTCATTAAATTCGGCCATGGTTTTCAAATAAGCATAAAAAATTGATGCGGTTGGCACTTCCATTCCTTTAGTAGGGGTTTGAGCCTTAAATATTTTATTTTTTAATGCCCGCAGTTGTTTTACCTGCATAAAGAAACTCGCTAAGATTAACTGGCTTTTTAAAACATCTTTATAGGAGATATTACCCAGATTAGCTAATTGTACATTGGCTTTATATTCATTGATCCATAATTCTGAAAAATTGAAATCCGCGGGTTTAATATGTACATTGTAGTGATATCTGTTTTTATTAATATGCCAGCTAACCATAATTTGGGGCGAATAATAAAACATACCTCCACCTGATTTTACAATTTCTGCTGTAAACACCCGATCGGTTGTTCGTGGTATTTGCACATCAAACCGGATATTGTGGTCAATAATGAGCTTTGTCCTGAAAATATGCTGATGTAATACACCAACAGAATGAAATTCCAGGTATTCGGGATCAAGAAAAGTTTTTTTAAGATAGGCCTCTAAATTAATCACTCCACTCTCTAACCAGTTAGGGTATATATGGCCTTCAAATTTAATATCAGTCAATACCATAGATATTTCCGGATGATGTTCGAGATATTGAATATGTTTTTTGACGTCAAAATTTAAAAACCGGTCATTAACATTCATTATTATCAAGTAATCGCCCCGGGTAAGTTCAATTACTTTGTTCCAGTTCTCGATGCGTCCAATGTTATTACCGTTTTTATAATAGTTTAAATTGGAAACTTGTGCTTTAAATTGTTCAATAACAGTGTCTGTATTATCATTTGAACAATTATCTACAACTAATATTTCATATTCATTTTCGCTTAGCCCAAGGTTTTTAATGGATGAAAAAAGATCTGCCAGGTTATCGCCCCCATTATAAGTAGGAATTCCGATAGTTAACAAACCTTTAACCAATTGAGACATATCTTTAATATTAGTATCAGGACAAGGTTAAAAGCTGCTCAGCTTTAAAAAGTCATTATACTCTGCAGGCGTTCCTAAAATATAGTGCTTATCCGCTTTATCCAAAATGTATTTTTTTCCTTGTTGTATCAAATAATTATACATGGGGGCAATATAAAATTCGCCTTTAACAGTCAGATTGTTTTTAACATGATACTCGTAAGTCTCAGAAAAATCATGCAAATTTTTGAATGTATATAACCCCGTTAAAGCATTTGATGATATCACTTCTTTTTCCTGAACTTCTTTTACATATTGGTCATCACTATCAAGCGATGCAAAAGAAAATCTGTTTTCATTGCTGGTAAAATACCCCAAAACACCGTCAACATCCGGTTTAAGCAAATTACTTTCGAGGGTAGATGAGCTAAAAAAGGTATCAATGTTAAAAATAACGATAGGCTCATCAGCATTGCACAGTTTCAAGGCTAAATAGGTTGTTTCTGCCTGTCCCCGTGTTACTTCATCTAAAAAAATAAACTTACTATTGATAGCAGGATATAAGCTTTCAATAGTTTTTTGTAAAGCAAACTTATTTTCATGCTCCTTCAGGCCAACAAATACAACCACATTGGCTAAATGCAATGGCAACGAATTTAAACTCCATTCTAAAAGGGTTTTCCCGTGTGCTTTAAGCAGCATTTTTGGTAACTGGTACCCTGCTTGTACAAACCTGGCGCCATATCCGGCCATCGGAATTACAAAGTTCATTTTAGTGCAAGTTGTTTTTCTTTTGAAAGTGGCAGGTTGCTTCCATCATGCTTAATATCTTCCCACTTACTAAACCGGTAGGCATTATCATCTATATATACATCAGCATGGGGCTTTCCAAAATAGATCTCATCATATGGAATATTATATTTTTCGAGCCATTTAAGTGTAATCAAACTAATTTTCGCGGCAACAGCGCCTAAATTACCCTGGCAGGTTTTCATATGCCTTGCGGTATTAATTATAATATAATGCCCATTTTCTTTAAGAGCCCTCAAACTTTCAGGAGCGCCGTCAACAGGCAAAAGCGCATCATATTGCTGTCCTTCTTCCTTTAATCTACAAATCACACCATCTAAATCGATACAAATTCTCATATATAGTTTATCCTTTTTATTATAAATTCTCATTTATTATTTTAATCCCATGTATATACATTACTCTTTGTCTGCTGCAGGAATCACAGTGTAATGGAGGCATCGTTAAAAACAAGGTGCCCACTATCAGCATAATGTCCTTTATAGAATAACCTAAATTTGAAACAAGCTGTCGTGCTTTATCTTCAATTATGGCATTGTTATGCTTATTAAGAATATTATAGCTGATGTTTTTTTCATCAAACTCAATTTGATAAAGGTTATTAACCAGGTAATCATAACCCCCTATTGCCGAATGCAACAACTTGGCTAAGTCATACTTTATATCACCATAAAGTCCTTTATACTTATTTCCAAAGCTTCCACGGGGATCAATTAACTTAATTAACCGGTGAGATACATCATACAAAATATTGTTAAAGCAAAAATCTCCGTGAACAACACAAAAATCATCCTCTGAGTAGAGTTGTTCTATTCTTGCATATAGTCGTTCCTTTATTTTATGAAAACTTTCATAAACAACACCATTGATATTTAAATCTTCGGTAATAATATATTTATCCTCATTATTTAACTGGTCATAAAATTCTTTAAC
>JAQBOY010000306.1 GCA_028287805.1 Mucilaginibacter sp. | reverse complement strand
AAATGCTCCCGTAGTTCAACGGATAGAATTATGGTTTCCGGTACCATCGATATGAGTTCGAATCTCGTCGGGAGCACAAAAGCCTTAGCAGCATTGCTGAGGCTTTTTTTATGCTCAGGCGTGGACGCTTCAGCGGGCGGGAGCCACTAGCTTAGTTTGTCTTCCAGCATGATAACCAAGTAATTAGCAAGCGCGAAATATTCTTTAATCCTAACCCTTTCCCAAATATTGATTAGGTCCTTCGGAAATTGGTGGGCCGGATTTTCTTTGTTAATATAGGGATATATATCAATAGTTTTGTGATGCATGAGTTTATTGCGTTCCCTTATCAGTTCTTTGAAAGTACCAATGTAATTCGCTTTTATGGGAATCACTTTGCGAAATACCAGCTGGGGAACGATTTCCCATTTATCGAGGGTGCTGAGCTTCTCTAGTTTTTCGGCATCCTTTTCACCGAGGTAGGTTGCCGCAAAGTTCCAAATATATGCCTCAAGGTAGTTGGCTAAGAAAACAATGATTTTGATACATGCTTTTTCGAGTGCTATACATTCATCAGAATAAGGCAAATAACCATCAGGGCCATCAGCTTCCTTTAAAAAAATGGTCAGCCTTTCAAAGTGTTTTTGCTCTTCTTCAGCAATTTCCAGAAAATAAGTTATATACCCTGCTCTCATATTATTTTTGAATTACCATATTCCGGCAGCAACAATCGCGCTAAGCCTGACTGCAGTCCGAGATTCCTTACAAATATTAAATAGTTCCGGGTCGCCTAACCACACCGGGTCGCCTTTGGTTTCTTCTTTTAGTAAGTCACAGTAAGACGTATAGTCTGCAGCCTTTCCAATCAATTCGTCAAATCGCTGGGCCCTTTCTGCGGCACTGGCACCGCTAATAAAGCCTTTTTCGGTATCCCATTGCACCGCCTGTACTAATAACGGCCAGCGCACCATCACAACCAGCCACCGGCCAAGGGTTTGTTCATCTATTTCAGCCAGTTTCCTGCCGGGTATGGTAAATCGGAAAAAGTGATAAAACAAGAACAGGTTTAAAAAACGCTTAATCGTTCTTGGAGAATCTAGATATCCTGCGACATCGATTACCAGGTTCTCTAGCTCGTTATCATCCATCTGGTAAGTCTTAAAAGCGCTACTCAAAATTTTCTCCTGGAATGTAGAAACAGCATTGGTATCAAATAAGCGGATTTGTCTTTCCAACATATCCTTTTCCCGACTAAAGATATCGTTCGGGTCGGCAAGGCTGTCCAATTCCACTTCCAATTGACGGTACTCCTTTAATAAATCGTTCTGTGTGTCATCATCCGGCAGATTTTCTAGGTCAATTGTAGCTAGTAGCGTTTCAATGAATTCTTGTTTCTGTGCGTTATCCATAGTTGGGATATTCAAACTCAATTGGGAAAACTTTTCTAAAAAGAAACGCCCAATGGAACTATGCTGGCTTTCAAGCTTGCCTATTTTGCCGGCGATTTTATCATATGCCGCGTCGAGCGAGGCGATCACCATTTGCGGATCTTGTCCAGTGATAAAATAACAATTCGACAAATCGCCGCTCATAAAGGCATTAATGGCCTCTACAACATCTGCAATAACCATCGGTGAGCAGCGGTCCAAGTCATCAATGAATATAATTGCGGGTTTGTCCGGATTAATGGTAATTTCAATGGCCTGCCGCAAATCATCTTCTACGGCTTGTAGATAACCCATTTTCTGACGGTATTCGGGTTGCAATACAAATTTACCGATCTCTAATTCTGGTGGTTTGTTATGATCTTTAAAAATTTTACGCACGGCTGCAGCAATACCCAATGTAATTGGCAAACTGTTGATTAGGCTGAGCAGCACTGTCGAATTTGCAGCTAATATTCGACCCCAAGGAATGTGGGTAAACAGCCAGGAAAAGCTTAAGCCAACTATGGCGTAAATCAGCGGAAGGATAAATTTCCCTATTAGTTTAAATAACAGTTCGTTTTTTAGCTTGTCTCGGTCGATTCTTTTGATATTAAGCTTCAGCCAGAAACGTTCACGGTCAACGGAATCAAGCTGTAATGACAATTGGCGAATAATCTCATCGGCCAGGCCCGCCCAGATCTGCTCGCTCTTTTGGAACTTCCAGGCATTGAACCAGATGACCGGATAATCCAATTTTTTAAAGGAATCAAAAAGTGTTTCTGTGGAGCTAACCCAGCCCAGCAGTGTTTGAATAGAACTTATTGGCCGTTCCTTAATAACTTGCCTAGTCGAATCTTCCGCGTGGATTTTCTTTTGAATGAAGCGCATCAGGCTGGTTTTACCCTTACCCCAAGGAGCCATGATACTGATATTAAACGGAGGGCTGCTTAAGTCGGATGTGATCAGGCGTGCAATAATAGAAGCGTAGGTTTCATAATTCAACAAGTCGACGGAAGCATAAAGGTCGGAATGCATCAATGTTTTAAGGTTGCGTTGCCTGATAGCCTCAGCAACTTGTTCCTCTACATCTTTATCTTCTTCAGTTGTTTTGGGGATTATTTTGGTGAGCATTGACTTGAACCGAGCATGCAGGTTGGCAGGCTCATCGATCCATAATGCCTTTATATCGGGAGCATATAAAATACGCGAATATAATACGCCATTATTGTCTGGGTTTTGACAAAAAATTTGCCGTTCTTTAAAATATTTTCCTACAGCAGGCAATAAATCGGCTTCTTCTACACTGTCAAAAAGCACTTCTGCTATCTTAAAACGATGGTTAGCCGATAACATCGTCAGATTTTCAGCAGGTTGTGTTAGGTAAAGAATTGCGTTACGGATGCTGGGCGTCAAAACCTCAATTCCATTGAAATGGGCCCTGAAATTGATCAGGTTTTGAATCCAGCGAGTTTGATTGACAGTGGATAATGCCATGGTGCGCTTGTCCTTATACCTGTTCCATATTTGCTTGTTATAAGCATGCCGGTCGATATACGCCACTAATTCGCCACAGAGTACCAAGAAGCGGTAAGCCTGGCTGTTTTTTTCGATAGTTTCCAGGAATTTGCTAAATACCAGCTTTGACGAATTGAATTGTTCCAGCAAATCTTTAAAATCTATCGCCTGGGAGTACCAAGCGCTGTATTCGTTGAACTTTTCCCTTGCATATGAAAAATAGAATTCGTCCAACTGCATTATGTCCTTTACCCAACGGACTTTCACAATGTCCTCAACTATATAATTAAAAACTAGTTTAACAGCATCCGTTGATACTTCTTTTTTGATATTCGGCCTGATTCGTTTGTCGATTTCCTGATCAATAGTATAAATAGAGACACCGATGTTCGGCAGCATTTGGTCAAAAGACCGACTAATTACGTGGTAAACTTTTTCCGGATCAAGATTGCCGGCACCCGTGCCAAGCAAGGGTATGGCAATGGTCGAAACGTCTGGTGGTAGTTGTGATGCGATGCGTTTTATGATTTGAAAGATAGCCGTGTAGGAACTGGTATTGCCACTTACGCTACAGGCAAAAGCAACATACCGCCATTTCAAATGGCTGGGAACTGGCAAAATGACCATATCGCCAAGTTCCGCTTGTGGAGTCCTGTCAATCAACCCCAGTTTTTTAACTATATCATTAAAGCTGTCGGAAAGCGTTGCAACGGTAGAGTGCGGAATGACGATAAGATCGACGCCGGCGCCTGCCATATCATCAACGATTAATTGTGTCATATTTAAAGGTTGTCAGGTGCCGCTAAATTACTGGAATGGAACGGATTAAAAAAGACTTATTTAGGTCGGCAGGCTTATTCTTTCAATCGAATCTGTCACCTGATAATTCCTCGTTGAAGCTTAACCAATTCACTGAGCAAACATTTATAACATGGTGGATAAAGCGGGAAAATTTTCATTAATAATAATGGTGTCACAACTGTGTAACAACTCCAATTCCCCCCCACTGGTCTGAGTTTAGCACAGTGTAACTTCGACCAGTTAGGGATAAAAATTAAGTTCACTCAAAACATGGCAACAGCCAAAATTCGGCTTCGGTTAAAAGCAAATTTCAGTTATGGCGTGAAGGTTAAAACTAAATGGTTATAATTGACACATAACTAATAATTATTTTGATTATTCAAAACAGGGATAGATTTTTGGAATTATTGTTACCCATCCTATACACTCATAAAGCCGTTTTTGCCTGTTTTGGGTTGCAATTTATTTGATGTGCCATGATCTTACTTTTAGTTTTTAATTCCTTATTTCTGTTTCTATTACTTCCACATTTTGCATACTGCCTACGTGGTAGTCGGTTTTGGTCTGTAATTCGGCAATTGCATCATGGAAGTTACTGCTATGAATCGATTAATGATCTTTCCACAACCATTGCACCACCTCTTTTCGTTCACTATTTTCGCCGCTGAACATTTATGAAAGTTGTTATAGCCGAGAAACCATCCGTCGGGCGCGAAATCGCCAAGGTGTTTGGCGCTACCACAAAAAAGGACGGCTACATAGAAGGAAAGGGTTATACCTTTACCTGGGCTTTCGGGCATCTCCTGCAATTAGCCGCACCGCAGGAATACGGTTATTATGGCTGGAATGTGCAGAACCTGCCGATGTTACCGGACAAATTCAAATTAGCCATCCGCAAAGTCAAAACTAAGGATGGCCTGATAGACGACCCTGGTGTTAAAAAGCAACTTGATATCATTAAAAAACTATTTGATGAAGCCACCGAAATCATCGTGGCGACTGATGCCGGACGGGAAGGCGAACTGATCTTCCGTTATATTTATTATTATCTCAAATGCAAAAAGCCGTTTAAGCGGCTTTGGATATCTTCGCAAACAGATGAGGCGATCAAAGAAGGCTTCCGAAAATTAAAACCAGGTTCAGATTATGATACCTTATTTAATTCGGCACATTGCCGCTCCCAATCAGATTGGCTGGTGGGAATGAACGCCACACAAGCGTTGAGCCTGGCTTCTGGCAATAAAGGCGTTTTGTCACTCGGCCGGGTACAAACGCCTACGCTGGCTATGATCTGCGCACGCTATTTAGAGCATAAGAACTTTGTGCCGCAGCTGTATTACCAGGTGGCTATTCATCCGGATAAGGACGGACAGGTATTCAAGGCCATCTCCGAAAAGAATTATAAAACACGCGAGGAAGCGCAGGTCATACTCGATGCCATAGAAGCTACCGGGAATATTTTACAATTAGAGGCCAAACCACGTAAGGAACCGCCACCGCTATTGCATGATCTGAGCAGTTTGCAGCAGGAAGCCAATAAACGCAAAGGTTTTACAGCTGACCAGACATTGGGCTTATTACAAAACTTGTATGAAGGTAAACTGGTCACGTATCCGCGTACCGGAAGCCGCTATATCGGCGATGATGTATTTGCCGGTGTGCCTGACCTGATCGCCAAACTGTCCGATCACCCCGATTTCGGTAAACAGGCTACCGCGCTGGTCGGTGCTAAATTGTGCAAACGCAGCGTCAACGCGAAGAAGGTGACTGATCACCATGCGATTCTGCCAACCGGCGTGTCGCCATACCAGTTAACATCCGATCAACAGGCCATCTATGATATGGTCGCGGGGCGCATGCTGGAAGCGTTTCATCAGGATTGTATTAAAGAGATCACAAAAATTACCGTGTTATCCGGTTCGAAATTCACGGCCAGCGGTACTGTGATCCAAACGCCGGGCTGGCGCGCTGTGTTCAATGATAAGGACGAAGAAAAGAAAGATGAGGAAAATGCCACTTTGCCAAAAGTGGTGCAAGGAGAGGATCTGCCGATCGTAGACAAAGCCGTGCTGGAAAAGCAAACTAAGCCCAAACCGCTTTTTAACGAAGCCAGTTTACTGAAGGCGCTGGAAACCGCCGGGAAAGAAATTGAAGACGAGGATTTACGAGAGGCAATGAAAGATAGCGGGTTGGGTACACCTGCAACCCGTGCGGCAATCATCGAGACGTTGCTGACCCGGAAATATATACTGCGGGAAAAGAAAAACCTGGTACCTACTGAAACCGGATTATCCGTTTACGAAATTGTCAAGCACCAAAGGATTGCGCAGGCAGAATTGACCGGTAACTGGGAGAAACGATTGGAGGAAATCCGCACCGGGGCTTCTGTAGCTGAGTTTCAGGAAGAGATTAAAACCTATACCCGGATGATCACGCAGGAATTATTGCAATCAGGTAAGAGTTTTAAAGTCTCTGTACCAGCCTAAAATAAAGTGGCTTCGATGGGACACCCGCTAAAACATAAAGCCTGTAAATCATGCGATTTACAGGCTTTTGTTGTTGATTGATATCAGTTCTACTTCTATTGTAAATCGTCATCAAATTACTGATTTTTAGAATAATCCTCAAAATTCAATCATTTTGCTGAGGCTTTTTTTATACTCAAGCGTGGACGCTTGAGTAGGCGGGATAATTTTCAAATTTTTTATAAGTAAGCTGAAAGCTTAATACATTTTAGGATCGAAGTTACGCTGCGCTAAACCTCGACCAGTTAGGGGGGACTAACTCTCTTATTTTTCTGCATAAATGATAAGCGCTGCATAATCAAGCGTGGCTTCACCCGTTTTATTTCGTGAGTAAAATAGTTCTGCCACCTCTTTTTTTATTTTATCTTTTGTTAGGTCCGTAGCTTCAGCCATGGCAGCAACAATTGGTGCAGCTACATCCATCATAATTTCCCAGTAACGTTCAAAGCTTTGATAGTCAACTTTGCCACTTATGCTTTTTTCTGCAATATTTTTAAATCCGGATTGGTTAAAAAGGCCTGCCATAAAACCTGGGCTCCCACATCGAAACATACCAGGCGCATCCGGTATTGGAGCTGGTAATTCCACATATTTTTGAATTACACTCATTATGGTAGTTACCCAATTATTTCTATCAGGCAGTCCCCACACCGCCGTGGATATTCGGCCTCCGGGTTTTAATACACGATACATCTCCCGGGCGGCCATTTGCATATCCGGAAAAAACATAAATCCCATACGACAGCTGATAGCATCAAAGGTTTCACTTTTGAAAGGTAATTCGCTAACATCAGCAACAACGGTTTCATAATTTTTCAATCCTTTGGCATCAGCGTTAGTCCTGGCAATCATTAACATATCCTCAGCCAGATCTGTACCAACAACTTTTCCATTTGGCACCCGATCTGCAATAGAAATACCCGGTTCGCCTGTGCCAGCAGCAATGTCCAAAACCACATCAGTATTTTTTAATTGCAAACTATTAATAAGGGCTTCACCCATCGGATGTAAAAAGTCCATAGTAAAAGCATCCCATTTTTTCCATCCTGATGAAAATTTATTCCAGGATTGTTTTTGTTGCTCCCGGATTTGTTCAAGTTGTGCTATCATAACATGTAATAATTAAATAACATAAAATGTAACAACAAATTTCTGTTGTTATTTAAATATATAAATAAAGCAAGAGGGGGATTACACTGATTCGGATTATGCTAATTGGTATAATAAAGTTATTACAAATAACTTTATTATACAACTATATTATTGGAGGTTAAATGGTAATCAATTATTCTCAAACGGGAACCCAGTTGTTGCACTATTTATGTCTTTCTAATAAATAGAAGGGCTTTTTTATCCTGTATATCGACTCTGAAATAATAGGAGTTGTGGTAACTTAGCCCGCTCAAGCGTGGACACTTGAGCATGCGGGAAATTCCTATTTCAAAAAATTATTTGATCTATTCTATGAACGATACACAACCAATAGCGCGTCCTGCATTTAAAGAAGCATTAAAATTCTGGTTTAAGTTAGGCTGGATAAGCTTTGGCGGAACAGCGGGACATATCGCGCTTATGCACGATTTTTTCGTAGATAAAAAGAAATGGATGAGTAACGGCCGCTTTTTTCACGCACTAAGTCTTTGTATGCTCTTACCGGGACCGGAAGCGCAGCAATTAGCCATTTACATTGGCCAGCAATTGCATGGCAAAAAGGGCGGATTAGTAGCGGGTATTTTGTTTGTATTGCCATCTATGTTTATTCTCCTGACATTAAGTATCATTTATGTGTCTTTTGGTAACCTGCCATGGATCTATGCCATGTTCAATGGTTTAAAACCCGCGGTAATTGCCATTATCATCATCGCCTTATATAAAGTTGGTCAAAAATCTTTACAAGGCTGGTTGCATTTCTTCATTGCCGGGTTGGCTTTTATCTGTATTTTCTTTTTTAATATTTCTTTATTGCTGATCATCATCGTAACGATCATACTTGCATTGATCATCCGATATTTTAACCCGGCATTAATACACGGTGACGCAAATACACAGGATCAGGATTTAACAGATCGAGCATATTATATAAACAGCGCTTCAACCGGTTCAGACGGCGCGTTTGAGCTTAAACGTTTGATAAGGCAGCTATTTATTTTCTTGATTTTCTGGCTATTACCATTGGCTGGGTTTCTTATTTTCGCCCGTGACTTTCCCTTTTGGCAACGGCTGATCCTCTTTTTTACGCAAACGGCTTTTTTTACCATCGGCGGTTCCTATACGGTGTTGCCTTATGTGGCGCAATTCGCGGTCAACAAATTAAACTGGCTGTCAAAAATGCAAATGGTGGATGGCTTTGCGCTGGCAGAAACTACGCCCGGGCCTTTAATTATTGTAGTAGGATTTGTAGGTTTTATGGCGGGATACAATCATTTTCATTCATCCCTTTTAATGGGTA
>JAQBOY010000301.1 GCA_028287805.1 Mucilaginibacter sp. | reverse complement strand
GGCAGGTATAACCCACCTTCTATGTTTTACCAGGCCTGGTGGAATGATCCCACTATCAGCAATGTTGTGATACAGGGAATCGACTTTGATGGGTCTCTTTCAAATCAAACTTTTTCTTCCGATTATGAATTTTGCCATGCCCTAAGCATAAATAACGGCCAAAACATTGAGGTAAAGAACTGCAAGTTTGAAAGCTTCAGAGGAGATGGCTTGTTGTTTGGCGATACCTTTGAAAACTCTTTAAACCTGCGCATTACTACTAATGTAAATGTTCATGATAACGAGTTTTTTAATATTTACCGGGAAGGAACCATGTTCTGCTGTACAAATGGCGCTTCTTTTTATAACAACAATGTACATGGTGATGGCTATTATGTTGGTGGGGTGGATATAGAAAGACATAGTGTTAATGAAACAGTGACGAATGTATCGGTTTACAACAACCTGTTTAATTTTACTGATGGATACGGCCCGGCAATTCGCGGCCCGGTGGTAAGGTATCGCAGAGCTGTAACTATGGGCTTTTTCTACAATGGCTATACCAATGGTGTTGCTGATGGCCGCTGCGGCTCACATAAGATCTACAATAACACCATTAACCAGGGACAGATTGATTGCTGGGGACATACAAACGTAAGCATCAACAATAATTCATTTACTAATACTTATGAAAACGTTACAGGTGTGCAATGGATAACGGCACCGGCTATAAATGTTTCCGATCCTGCGTCAACTACAGGGCTTGTAAACGTAGCTGCTAATAATAATAAGATAAACTCAGCCATGGCCGGTAATGGAATAGCTTTTAATCGTTATTCAAGTGTTACTGCCAATTCAAATACGATTACCGGAACACAGTTGGATGGTATATCAATTTTAAACACCACCGGTGTTGTTGATTCCAATGCTATTTCAAATGTTGGGCTTACAACCAAAAGAGTTTCAGGAATTGTCATTAATGGAAACACCTCTTCATCATTAGTGGTGAACTATAATAAAGTAACGGATACCAGAAGCGGTACCAGCCGCACCGTGAACTATGCTGTTCAAATACAAAGCCAAAATAATGGAACGGTTGCTCCAAAGATCCAATATAATACCGGGGTAAACTTGTTTCTTGGTATTGTTTCAGAATACTATTATCAGTTAGGTTATGCTGTTTTAACGGGTAATATAGCAGGGTAAAATTAAGTTGCCATTCTTGTTGAATTGAGTAAACAAGTCATTATAAGAATTATGGTGAATCATTAGCACTTAAGTGGTTGTCTCAAAAGGACAGCCATTTTTTTATTTGCTATTTGTTTACATCACTATTGACTATTGGACACTATACTTGGTTTTGATGGATGAGGATTAACTGTTACAGGGTAATATTTTTAATAATAATAATAAGCAATCTAATATTTTATAAACTATAGAATATACGGTTGTGCAAATGCTTACCTACGGAGTCCTTTAGATTTTTCAAAAAACATCAGATTGGTCGTATTAAATTTTACATAATGCTTAATTTAGCAATTATATACACCTAATTATTTAAACCGATCAGCCTAACTTAATGAAACTTAACACATTTTTTTTATGGTTGTTTTTTAGTATATCCTTTTTAAAGGTTGAAGCACAACAGGATGAACTAAAAGCATATAACCTTGAATGGAATAATCAAAGCAAAAATTCAGGTGAGTCAATGCCCTGCGGTGGTGGTGATATTGGTTTAAATGTTTGGGTAGAAAACGGTGAGCTTTATTTTTATATTGCTAAAAGCGGCACATTTGACGAAAATAATACCTTCCTTAAATTAGGGCGGGTAAAGATTAAGCTCTCTCCTAACCCATTTGATAACGGTAGTTTCAGTCAGCGATTAATCCTACAGGACGGCTCTGTAATTATAAATGGCACCAGCGGTAAGCTGCACACGCAGATAAAATTATGGGTTGATGTTTTCCATCCGGTAATTCATATGGAAATGCATAGTAACCTGCCGGTAAAAACCGAGGCCGGTTATGAAAGCTGGCGATATCGCGACCGTTCGGCTAATGGAAACGAGAATAACCAGGATTCCTATAAATGGTCTAAAGATGGGGTAGTTAAAACACTAAAAGATAATATTGCATTCAAAAACAAAACTGTTTTATTTTATCATCAAAACTCAGATACTTCTGTTTTTGACGTTACAGTTAGAGAAGAAGGACTGGAATCTGTAAAAAAACAATTATTTAACCCGCTTCATCATTTAACATTTGGCGGCATGATGTTGGGCGAAGGGATGGAACCCGCGGGCACCTACCAGGGAAAATACCTCCATACTGATTTTGAAGGCTGGAAACTGCAAAGCATCCACGCAAAAAAATCGCAAAAACTGGATATCTATTTAAATACGGGCTATGTAAATTCTGCCAGTGAGTGGGAACAAGACCTAAATAACAGCATAAAAAAAGCCACGCTTCATCAGCAAACAGCTTTGGCGAATACGGAAGCCTGGTGGAAACAATATTGGGAACGCAGTTTTATATCCATTAATCCGGATCAGGCTAATGCCAACAGTCCTGAATGGCAGGTAGGGCGCAATTACCAATTATTCCGGTATATGCTGGGATGTAATGCGTTTGGTAATTATCCTACTAAATTTAATGGCGGCCTGTTTACCTATGATCCGGTTTTAACCGATACTTCTTATAAATTCACACCGGACTTCAGGAACTGGGGTGGCGGTTTAATGACCGCGCAAAATCAACGGCTGGTATATTGGCCCATGCTTAAAAGCGGCGACTTTGACCTGATGAAGCCCCAGTTTGATTTTTACCTGCGCTCCCTTCGCAATGCTGAATTACGCACTAAAATTTATTGGGGCCATGATGGCGCAAGTTTTACTGAGCAGATAGAAAATTTTGGCTTACCTAACCGTGCTGAATATGGTTTAAACCGCCCCCCTAATTATGATAAAGGTATGCAATACAATGCCTGGCTTGAATATTTGTGGGATACCGTATTGGAATTTTGCCAGATGATGCTGGAAAATGAACGTTATACAGGTAAAGATATTTCAGCTTACATACCGTTCGTAGAAAGCTGCCTAACCTTTTTTAATCAGCATTACCAATACCTGGCCCATAACAGGGGGATTAAAACTTTTGATGATAACGGTCACTTAATTCTCTACCCCGGTTCGGCGGGAGAAAGCTTTAAAATGGCTTATAATTCAACTTCAACTATTGCGGCATTGCAAACAGTAATCACCAGGTTATTGGCATTGCCTCCATCCTATTTAACAGCCGAAAAACGTAAGTATTTTGAAACGATGCTTAAACGCCTGCCTCCTGTTAGCTTTAGGGAATTTAACGGGCATAAAACTATAGCCCCTGCACAGTCATGGGAACGCGTAAGCAATGTGGAAACAATGCAGCTTTATCCCGTTTTTCCCTGGGGAATATACGGCATAGGTAAACCCTCCCTGGATATAGCAGTAAATACCTGGAAGTACGATACATTGGCGCTAAAATTCAGAAGCGGTATTGGCTGGAAACAAGACAATATTTTTACTGCACGCATGGGCCTGACCAAAGAAGCCGCAGACCTTACCCTATTTAAACTGAAAGATTCGGGCCGCCGTTTCCCTGCCTTTTGGGGACCTGGTTTTGACTGGACACCCGATCATAATTGGGGTGGTTCCGGAATGATTGGTTTACAGGAAATGTTAATGCAGGTTGATGATAAAAAAATCTATCTTTTCCCGGCATGGCCCAAAAACTGGAATGTACATTTTAAGTTACATGCGCCTTATAATACTACTGTAGAGGCAAGGGTTAAAAACGGAAAAGTTGAATCATTAATCGTCTTACCAAAAGAAAGAGAAAAAGATGTGGTCAATATGTTTTGATTATAATCAAGGTTTGTTCCTTAAATAGATAATTTCAATCATTCAGCTTAGCGGCAATACTTTTAGTAGCCTTATCCAGGTTTTCGGCGGCGCATAATAAATGATCCTCCCCCTGCAGATATGCCTGCAGTTTGTTTTCACTCTGTTTGATAGTATCAA
>JAQBOY010000296.1 GCA_028287805.1 Mucilaginibacter sp. | reverse complement strand
CATGATATCTGTTAAGGTAGGCAAGCCAACCGTATCTGAAACATATTTTTGCAACGGAATGCTTTTCCGCAATTTTTCATCCTGCATTAATTCTTTAACAGAACAGCCTTTATCTTTAGCCATTTGTGCTACCAAGGTATACCGTTCAGGGTGTACCGCACTACTATCTAAAGGATTTTCAGCATTGTGGATGCGTAAAAATCCAGCGGCTTGCTCAAAGGCTTTATCGCCTAAACGCGGCACTTGTTTTAATTGATTACGCTGGGTAAAAGCGCCATTTTTATCGCGGTACTCTACTATATTTTGTGCCAATTGCGGCCCCAGTCCTGATACATAAGCCAGTATTTGTTTTGACGCTGTATTCAGTTCAACACCTACTGCGTTTACACAACTGATAACGGTATCATCTAAAGATGCCTGTAATTTGTTTTGACCCACATCATGCTGGTACTGCCCTACCCCTATTGATTTGGGGTCTATTTTTACCAGCTCAGCCAGCGGATCCATTAAACGCCGGCCAATTGATACCGATCCCCTTACGGTTACATCCTTATCCGGAAATTCTTCACGCGCTACATCAGATGCTGAATAAATAGAAGCGCCACTTTCATTCACCATTACTATTTCAACGCCTGGCAGGTTCAGTTTACGGACAAATAGTTCTGTTTCACGTCCTGCGGTACCATTACCAATAGCGATGGCCTCTATGTTATATTTTTCAAAAAGGTGAGTAACCGTTTTTTCAGCTTCCTTTGCCTGTCCGGCACCGGTATGTGGAAAAATGGCAGTATATTCTAATAGTTTACCCTGCTCATCAAGGCAAACCACTTTACATCCTGTTCTAAAACCCGGATCAATAGCCATTACCCGTTTTTGACCTAATGGCGCGGCTAATAATAATTGCCGCGCATTTTCAGCAAAAACACGTATAGCCTCTTCGTCTGCTTTCTTTTTGGTCAACAACCTTACTTCGGTCTCCATGGATGGCTTCAACAACCGCTTATAACCGTCAGTTAAAGCTTGTTGCACCTGATTTGAAGCCTCGTTGTTAGCAGTTATAAAGGCTTTATTCAACAACTCCATAGCCTCATCTTCAGGCGGTAATACATCCAGGTATAAAATTTCTTCTTTTTCACCCCGGCGCATCGCCAATATACGATGCGATGGCGCTGTTTTTACCGGTTCTTCCCAATCAAAATAGTCTTTATATTTAATGCCCTCCTGCTCCTTGCCCGTAATTACTTTAGCTTTAAAACTTCCTTTTTCTAAAAACAGCTCGCGCAACCTGGTACGTACCTCTACATTTTCGCTGATAAGTTCAGCAATAATATCCCTTGCGCCACCTAAGGCTTCTTCCAGACTTTTTACTCCTTTTTCTTCGTCAATATATTTCTCTGCCTCTGCGTTAACATCAATTTTGTTTTGTGTCATCAGCAAATCTGCCAATGGCTGCAGCCCTTTTTCGCGTGCGGCAGTGGCACGTGTTTTACGTTTAGGCCGGTAAGGCAGGTAAATATCTTCCAGCGTTACCATAGTTTCCGCCTCATTAATCTGCTTTTCCAGTTCGGGAGTTAGCTTACCCATTTCGGTTAATGAATTGAGTATGGCTTCGCGCCGTTTATCAAGATCACGCAGTTGCTGTATACGATCGCGCAGTTGTGTTACCTGCACTTCATCCAAACTGCCGGTAACCTCTTTCCTGTAACGGGAAATAAATGGTACCGTAGCACCTTCGTCTAATAATTCAATAGTGGCAATTACCTGTTTTTCCGCTATAGAAAGTTCGGCAGCTAATTTTTTATAATGGGAGTTCATATCTTTAAAATTCGGATTGCGAAAATCGGGTTATGCGGGTAAAACTCAAAGGGAATGTGGATAAAAAGTTGCTTGAATAAGCGTTTTCAGGATTAAAAATTATACAGAATGGTTAAATATTCAATATGACTAAATTAGCTAAAAAAGAAATAATATATAGCATAATATGCCTGTAGGTATTTGCCTGGTGGCACGGTTCGCTTACTTTTTGTAGTACGATTGTTAAATACCTAACGCTTCACAAGCCTTTTCGGCGGCCAGTTTCTCGGCGTTTTTCTTACTGAATTCCTTTCCTAAACCCATCATTTCGCCATCAACACATGCTTGTACAGTAAATAGTTTTATACTTTCACCTTCATCATTACTAATCAGGTCAAATGAAATATCTTTGCTATGCCGCTGGCACCACTCAATTAATTTACTTTTAAAATTAGTTTCTGTTTGCTCAAGTGTGTGGATATCAATGTGAGCCTTGATAATGTGATTGACCAAAAAATTTCTGGTAAAATCATATCCTTTGTCCAGGTATACAGCGCCTATCAATGCTTCAAAAGCATCGCCCAGTAATGAGCCCTGGCGGGATGAACCCAGCACACGGCTATCATATTCAATTAATTTTTCAAAGCCCAGTTTACGCGCCAGTTGATTAAGGTTTACCCGGCTTACAATTTTTGACCGTAACTCGGTTAAAAAACCTTCATCCTCATATGGGTATAACTTAAATAAAACTTCGGCAACAACACTGCCCAATACTGCATCTCCTAAAAATTCCAGGCGTTCATTACTGTTTTTTACGCCTTTCTTAATATTTTGCGCAACTGATTTGTGCCGGAATGCCAAACGGTATAACGACAAATTGCCCGGCACAAATCCGAGCAAATTTTTTAAAACTTTAACGTATTTTCGCTGTGGAGATAGGTAAAGCTTATATAACCGACTAATAGGCATTCACTTTATTCTTCGTATTTTTTAAATATTACAGAAGCATTGTGTCCACCAAATCCAAACCCATTACTTTGCACTACGTTTACTTTTCGCTTTTGAGCAGTATTAAATGTAAAGTTTATTTTAGGATCAAAAGCCGGGTCATCAGTAAAATGATTAATAGTTGGGGGAACTATGCCATTTTTTAAAGCCAATATTGCAGCAATAGCTTCTACAGCTCCGGCAGCACCTAATAAATGGCCGGTCATAGATTTTGTTGAACTTATATTTATACGGTAAATATCTTCGCCAAAAACATCCTGTATAGCTTTAACTTCCTGCGGATCGCCAATAGGGGTTGATGTTCCGTGAACATTTACATAATCAATATCAGCTGGTGTCATGCCTGCATCCTCAAGCGCTGCTTTCATTACCAATGCAGCACCAAGCCCTTCGGGATGTGGAGCTGTCATGTGATAAGCGTCAGCACTCATGCCACCGCCTACCATTTCAGCATAAATTTTAGCGCCACGAGCCTTTGCATGCTCCAGTTCTTCTAAAATTATAGTACCTGCTCCTTCCCCTGCCACAAATCCATCGCGATCAAGATCGAAAGGACGTGAAGCGGTTGCCGGATCATCATTTCGGGTTGATAAAGCATGCATAGCA
The DNA here is from genome assembly GCA_028287805.1 of Mucilaginibacter sp. Taxonomy (GTDB): domain Bacteria; phylum Bacteroidota; class Bacteroidia; order Sphingobacteriales; family Sphingobacteriaceae; genus Mucilaginibacter. Next base: position 17,040 of record JAQBOY010000296.1, on the reverse strand, counting down.
TTAAATCCGCCTATACCGGCTTCATTAATAATAGCTTCAGAACCGCCACTTATAAACATATTAGCTTTACCCAGGCGGATATAGTTAAATGAATCTATGAGTGAATTATTTGATGAGGCACAAGCCGAAACAGTTGAAAAGTTTGGCCCTCTTAAACCATATTTAATAGAAATATGCCCCGGGGCTATATCAGCTATCATTTTGGGGATAAAAAAGGGATTAAACCTTGGTGATCCGTCACCTTTGGCAAAGTTCATTACTTCATCCAAAAATGTTTTTAAACCACCAATACCCGATCCCCATATTACTCCAATACGGCTGGTATCCAGCTTACTGAAATCTAATTGAGCATCTTTTACGGCTTCTTCGGTAGAGAATAAAGCATATTGAACAAAAGGATCCAGTTTACGGGCATCTTTTCTGCCCAAAAAACCATCAGCATCAAACCCTTTTACCTCGCAGGCAAATTTTGTTTTGAACAACGATGTGTCAAAACTCTTAATTAAGGCAGCACCACTTACCCCATTGATCAACCCGTTCCAATAATCAGAAACGTTATTACCAATAGGAGTAAGTGCTCCAAGCCCGGTTACTACAACTCTTTTAAACTCCATTTAATCGAATTGGGAGTTTTATTTAACGTTTTTTTCAAGGTAAGCAATTGCCTGGCCTACAGTACCGATAGTTTCTGCCTGATCGTCAGGAATAGCTACGTTAAATTCTTTTTCAAACTCCATGATTAGTTCCACGGTGTCTAAAGAGTCGGCACCAAGGTCGTTGGTGAAGCTAGCTTCAGGTGTTACTTCACTTTCGTCAACACCCAATTTTTCTACGATTATAGCTTTTACTCTTGAAGCGATATCAGACATAGTAATATAGTTTAATGATTAATAATTTCAGTGCAAAGAAAAATAAAATCTATCAAATATCAAATCTAAAACTTTTTAGTTAGAGGAGTAATAAATTTTATTTCAAAAGGTTTTCAAATTTGTATTTTTGCCGGCGTAAATGTAGTGATTTTGAACAGGAAATTTTTAAAGTTTGAGATCGATCTTGATTTTGTATTAATTGCGGTCACAACTTCGCTAAAGGATTATCGCATTTGTTATTTAATTAACAAATGTTTAAATTTTAATTTTACCAAAACCGCTGACCTTGAAATAGATATTTTCCCGGGAGCCGGTCCATCCTATTTTTCCTTATATATTTATAACTGGGAGGCCAGCGAAACCGACTTTTATTTTATAGGTAATAAAGGTTCTGACGGCTATCTTATCCCCGAAATGAAAAAGGCAGATTATTTTTTAATGGTTAAAAATTATATTGATGAAACAGATTTGGAGAATCTTATTTCGGCTTTAAATCGTATACCAGAAATTGTCACAGCAATAAAGATTGATCCTAAAAAAATAAAATCACGTGAAAATCTATTATTTTAGCGCAAATTTGTAAGTGTTAAATGCACACTATCACTTAATAACACTCCGTAGAACACAATTAACTTATGAAATTATCTTACAATCGTACTAAAATCGTTGCCACAATGGGTCCGGCATCATCTAATAAAGAAGTGTTGTTATCCATGATAAAGGCCGGCGTAAATGTTTGCCGCTTAAACTTTTCGCATGGAAAAGCCAATGATCATAAAAAAGTAATTGATACCATTCGTGAGATCAATGAACAGCATAAAACCAATGTTGCTATACTGGCAGACTTACAGGGACCTAAAATTCGTATCGGCTTAGTAAAAGATGGAGGTATCCACCTCGTAAACGGCACACACATTAATATAACTACTCATGAGTGTATTGGTGATGATAACCGGATATATATTACTTACGATAGCTTTCCGCGAGATGTACAAGCCAATGAAATTATATTATTGGATGATGGAAAGATACAGATGAGGGTAATTGAAACCAATAAAAAAGATACAGTGCTTTGCGAAATAGTACACGGCGGTATTTTAACATCCCGTAAAGGCGTTAACCTGCCAAATACCAAAGTATCTATTCCAAGTTTAACCGAAGAGGATTTGGAAAATCTGGAACTTGCACTGCAATGGGATGTAGATTGGATTGGCCTTTCATTTGTGCGTAATGCAGAGGATATTTTAGATTTGAAACGAATTATCAACCAAAGCGGTAAAGCAGCCAAGGTAATAGCTAAAATTGAAAAACCAGAAGCTATTGATAATATTGATGCTATTATAGCAGCAACAGATGGCGTAATGGTTGCCCGCGGTGACCTGGGCGTTGAAATGCCGTTAGAGGAAGTGCCGTTATTACAAAAAATGATAGCACGCAAGTGCCGCGAAGCATCTAAACCTGTAATTGTAGCTACCCAGATGCTGGAATCTATGATCACTACGCCACGCCCAACACGTGCGGAAGTAAATGATGTGGCAAACTCTGTACTTGACGGTGCTGACGCTGTAATGCTTAGCGGAGAAACCTCAGTTGGTGAATTTCCGCTGATTGTTATTGAAACAATGGCTAAAATTGTTAGAAACGTAGAAGAATTAGGGTACCCATTTAATACTGAAAAATCAAAAAGTTTAGATATAGTGTCGCCTAATCACTTAAGCGATGCAGTATGTGGTTCTGCCGTATTTTTGGCCGAGCATACTAATGCAACGGGGATAGTTTCCATGACATCTTCCGGATACACCGCTTTTGAAATATCAAGTTACCGACCAAAAGCCGGAACATTTATTTTTACCGCTAACAAGCATTTATTAAATGCTTTAAGTTTAGTTTGGGGTGTACGTACATTTTATTACGATCAGGTAGAAAGCACCGATAAAACAATAAGTGATGTAAACGCAATTCTGAAAGCCGAAAACCTGATACAGGAAGGGGATGTTGTGATCAATACCGGAGCAGTACCTATATTTAAACATGGCAAAACCAATATGCTTAAGGTATCTGTTATTGAGTAAGGCTTAAAAAAATAAAGGTTGTAAGAGGTGAAGGGGTTATAAATTCATCTTTTACAACCCTTTTTATTTATAATAATATTACCACTTTTTTAGCAGTCCGGTTAAAATATTCCAGCAACGCAAACCTTTAAAAATAACTTATCAAGGCTGCTAAAGTAATAATCCCAATAAATTCTTAATATTCCTACCATTACAACTATAACTTTCGTAATTACAACTATAATTTTTTGACTTATAATTAACGAAATGGTTTAATCATTATTGCTTTTTATAAAAAAATTTCCTGATATATTCTTTTTACTTACATCTTCTACTATTAGTTACCCATTTTATTCCTGATACTATATTTCCTTAATATATTTTTATTTACCGGGACGTATAATTATATTGCCAGGGCTAACCCCTTTTAAATAAATTGATTAAACGCATTTGTAAATATGCCCTATCGGCATTCCTATTAATTTTAAGTACCGGTATAGTATTTGCACAGGACAAGGAAGATTCACCTGAGAGCCTTAACCGACAGACAGATGCAAAAGATGTAATCAGGTCTGTTTTCGGGAAAAAAAGCACTGCTGATTTCGGCAAAAACAACCGTTTCTATTTTTCCATATTACCTTCTGCCGGTTTTAACCCAAGTGTGGGATTATCAATTGGTGTAACTTCAACCGGTGGAAAATATTATGGCAACCCAGATAATACTACTTTTTCCGTTTATAATGCAAATTCTTATATTTCAACTTACAGCCTGGCTTCATTTGAGTTAAAACAAAATATATTTACTGCCGGTAATAAATTCAATATACAAGGGGATGTACAGGCAGGTAAAACCGTAGCATTAGATTATGGTGTAGGTACCGGGCGTAAGGTACAGGGAGATGGAAGCTTTTCCATTAACAACTTCCCGCTGGCTAATAATGCTGATGTTTTCCCGATAGAATATACTTATATTAAACTAAACGAACGCATTTATCGAAAAATCCTTAATCATGTATATGTGGGTGCAGGGCTTGTATTCGACATTTATAATAATATTGATGATGTACGAAGAGTAGGGTCAAACATTAGCACACATAATTACAGGTACAACATACTTAATAATTTCCCAACTGATAATTATTCTGCTAATGGATTTTTACTAAATTTTCAATATAATTCCAGAGACCAGACAAACCGGCCCTATAAGGGTTTGTATGCCGATTTTGTTTTAAGACTAAACCAGCAATGGTTGGGCAGCGCACATGCGTCAATCCAATTAAAAACGGAAGTACGAAAATATTGGAGCTTGTCTAAAAAAAATCCGGAGCATGTGATTGCATTTTGGATGTGGGGCAGTTATTTACTTAGGGGCTCCATACCATACCTGGAACTTCCGGGTACTGGCAGCGATCCGGCAGGGCGACTTGGCAGGGGTTATACAATTGGCAGGTTTAAAGGACCATCGTTTTATTATAATGAAGGTGAGTACAGGTTTCCTATAACTGCAAATAAATTACTTGGGGGCGTGGTTTTTGTCAATGCTGAATCTGCTAAGAATCAACACAATATAAAATTATTTGAATATATGGAACCTGGAGCTGGGGTTGGGTTACGGCTATTATTTAATAAACACACCCGCTCCAACCTTTGTATTGATTATGGAAGGGGAAATTATGGCTCAAATGGCCTGTTCCTGGGTTTGAATGAAGTTTTTTAGTTGTATAGAGAACGCCATTCGCTTAATTACGCTTTTGTTTTTTTAAGTATAGTATTATTACTGACGCTACAACTATATTATAAGGAGAAGACAGCTTTTTATCTGTTTATTCTTCTCCAATACTCTCCCTAACTAACCTATTGTGCCAAACAATCACTGGACATACGAACAAATTTATAGGAGTGCGGATATGAATTTTTATATCTTAGTGAAGATTTATAACGATCCTTATGTATTTTATTTTATCAAAAATATTGCTTTTCCTGCTTTCCCCGATATCATGGGTGTTTATTTTGCTGCTAATTTCTTTAATAGCTAAAGACAGGAAACGTAAACGACGGTTTTTAATTGCCGCTACTGTATTGTTATTTATATTCTCAAATACCTTTTTGTTTGATCAGTTTGCAACCCGTTGGGATATCCCCGCCTATCACCCTAAAAAATCAGATTCATTTAGCTGCGCCATTTTATTAGGCGGTTTTTCGGGGGTTGATGCGCAGGGAAAAGGCCATTTTACTTCATCTGCAGACCGGTTTATTCAGGGCATTAAACTGCTTGCAAGCCATAAGGTATCTCATTTGCTTATTACCAGCGGAAACGGCAGCCTGATTCCGGATAAATTTAGAGAAGCGGCATGGACCAAAACTCAATTAGAAGAACTTAACTTTCCTGATAGTTCTATTTTAATAGAAAATAATTCACGAAACACTATAGAGAATGCCCGTTTCTCAAAAGTAACCCTTAACAACTCACATTTAAAAGGTCCTTATTTATTGGTTACCTCCGCATTTCATATGCGCAGGGCAATGATGATATTTAAAAAAGAAGGTATAGATGTAATTCCCTATTCCAGTAATTTTATAGCAGGGCATGAAAAATATTATTTTGATAGTTTTTTTATACCGCAGCCAGAAAACTTTATCCTTTGGAATATATATTTAAAAGAAGTAGTAGGTTATGCTGTTAACTATTTTAATGGTTAATTTATATAACATCAACAACATCATGCAATAAACAGCGCAAACCTTTTTTAGCATTCCCCGCTTCAAAAACTCCATAATCTTCCAGCTGCAATATTCTTGCAGGCAATTTCCTCTTAAAGCTTATCCCTGTATCTCTTATTATCTTAAATAATAGCATTGCATATTTTCCGTTGATTAAAACATTTTATGCAATCAAACATTAATCATGCTTATGAAGAATGATATTGTACCTCGTATTCGATCAATTGATGCTTTTCGTGCAGTTACAATGTTCCTGATGATATTTGTAAATGATATTGACGGCATTCCTGATACACCTGCATGGATACATCATGCTGGCGAAATGCAGGATGCACTTGGGCTTGCTGATACTATTTTTCCGGCATTTTTATTTATTGTAGGCCTTTCCATTCCTTTTGCTTTTCAAAAAAGGCATCATCGTGGCGATCGTCATAATATACCCAAACGTATTATCACCCGTTCTTTTGCGCTCATCTTTATAGGCTTTTTTCATGCTAATATGGAAACCTATAATGAAGCGGCTGCTCTATTACCCCAACCTGTTTGGGAAAGCCTGGTAACTTTCAGCTTCTTTTTCATTTTTTTAAATTACAGTAAAGAAAAACACCCGCTAAGGCGTTATTTATTTCAGGGATTTGGAATTGCTTTATTGCTATTAATGTCCCTGCTATATAAAACCAGTGATCCGGGTCATACCTGGCTGCATTTTACCTGGTGGGGTATTTTAGGGCTTATTGGCTGGTCATACCTGGTATGCGCCTTGATCTATTATTATTCAAATGGTTATTTATGGGTTCAGGCTACCGCCTGGTTATTTTTCATGTTTTTTAATATTGATTTCCATTTTGGCTGGCTTAATTTTTTAAGTCCGCTGCAAAACTATGTTTGGATAGCCGGCAACGGAGCTATGCAGGCTTTTACTATGGCGGGAGTTTTTGTGGCTGTCCTATATATGCGCCTTACCGTGAGCAAGGAAACTAAGTTGTTATGGATAGGCCTGATCTTGATGGCTCTTATATCATTTAACATGGGTTTTATTATACGTTATTTTAGCGGAGGCATTTCAAAGGCGCGGGATACCCCTTCATGGGTATTAATTTGTACAGGGATAAGCCTGGTAGTATATGGCTTGTTTATTTTTATTGTTGACTTTAAGCATAAATATAAGTGGTTTAAAATAATTGAACCGGCCGGTACCAATGCGTTCACTTGTTATTTAGTGCCGTTTTTATTTTACCCGTTATATGAAATGAGTAATTTAGGGTATCCGGGGTATCTGAGCCAGGGTATGGGCGGAGTGATCAAAGCCCTGCTATTTGCATTTGCCATGGTGTGGATTACCGGCCTGCTTAAAAAAATCAATATCAGGTTAAAAATTTAAGCATCGGCATAATAGGCTCACTGCACAATTGAAGGTTTTTTATGCATATTTGTTATATAAAGTTTATTTATGAAAAACTGAATATCCTCTTAAAAATTCATCATAATTACCAATTAAAAAAACACTTTCCAATTATAGTATTTTTCCATACATTTGCGGGCTAATTGTTGCTCATTGAAATCGCTAAGAAATTATTCGATTCCCTTTACCGGGCTTGCACTGGGGAAGCACCATTTTGAGTATGTTATTACAGATGCTTTTTTCGACGAGTTTGAATATTCGTTAGTTAAAAAGGCTGATCTGAAATGCCTGGTCGAATTGGAGAAACAGGAAACTATGCTTATCCTGAATTTTCATATTAAGGGCGTTATTGATGCGAAATGTGATAAATGTTTGGCACAATACCCTCAATTAATGGATGTTCATGAACAGCAGATTGCAAAGTTCAGCGAAGAGGAAATCGACGAGGATGAAGAGATCATTACGTTGGGTAAAAATGATCATGAGATCATGTTAGCCGGACTGATCTACGAATACATAAATGTTGCAGTACCCTTTATTTGGGTATGCAGCGACGAGGGGAATACCCCTTATTGTGATAAAGATATGCTGGACAGCCTGAATAAGCTTTCAGTAAATAACGAACAAAATGAGCAAACAGACCCAAGATGGGATGCGCTCAAAAAAATTAAATAAATTAATAACAAGAAGTTATGCCACATCCAAAACGTAAAATATCCAAATCAAGAAGAGATAAGCGTAGAACCCACGACAAAGCGTTAGCGCCTACTTTAACTACCTGCAAAACAACCGGTGCTGTGCATTTACCGCACAGAGCTTATACTGTTGATGGTAACGTATACTACAATGGTAAATTACTAATTGAAAAAGCAGCAGTAGCTTAACTAATTTTCTATAATGAAAATTGGCTTAGATATTATGGGCGGTGATTTTGCTCCCAAAGCGGCAGTTTTAGGGGCAATTTTGGCTTATAAGGAAATTTCTGATTTAAAGCTGGTACTCATTGGAGATAAAGAAACAGCTGTTAAAATACTGCAGGAAAACAATTTCAGTGCTGATAACTTCGAGTTTATACACACTACCCAGGTTATCGGTATGGGTGAACATCCTACAAAAGCTATTGCTCAAAAACAAGACTCTAGCATAAGTGTAGGTTATAACCTGCTTAAGGAAGGGCAAATAGATGCTTTTTCATCAGCAGGCAATACCGGTGCAATGCTGGTTGGTGCCATGTTCAGCGTTAAAACTATTCCCGGTGTTTCGAGGCCGGCAATTACTACGATAGTACCCAAACTTAAAGGAGGTTTGGGTGTGCTGTTGGATGTAGGCGCAAATTCCGATTGCAAAGCCGATAATTTACTGCAATTTGGTATATTGGGTAGCTTATTCGCGGAATTTATTTATGATATAAAAAATCCACGGGTAGGCCTGATTAATATTGGTGAAGAGGAAGAAAAGGGCAATTTGCTTTGCCAGTCTGCCTATCCGCTAATGAAAGAAACCGAACTGTTTAATTTTATAGGAAATGTGGAAGGCCGGGATCTGTTTACAGATCAAGCTGATGTGTTTGTATGCGATGGTTTTACCGGCAATGTTGTTTTAAAGCTTGCCGAATCATTTTATGTAATTTCTCTTAAAAAAGGTATAAAAGACGATTTTTTTGACCGCTTTAATTATGAGCAATATGGTGGAAGCCCCATATTGGGTATAAATGCGCCCGTAGTAATAGGGCATGGTATTTCAAACCCGGAAGCTATAAAAAACATGGTTCTTTTATCAAAAAATATGATTGAAACCAACCTGGTTAATAAAATAAAGCAGGCATTTCAATAAAAAAAATATAAACTATGAGTAAAATTCATGCCGCTATTACCGCTGTATCTGGCTACGCGCCAGATTACATACTCACTAATGCTGAGTTGTCGGAGATGGTGGATACCAACGATGAGTGGATAACCACCAGAACGGGCATCAAAGAGCGGAGAATATTAAAAGGCGAAGGTTTAGGAACCTCTGACCTGGCCGTACCTGCTGTTTTGGACCTGTTAAAAAAACGCGGCATTGGTGCCGAAGAAATTGACCTGATCATTTTTTGTACTACCACACCTGATATGCCTTTCCCGGCTACAGCGAATTTATTTGCGCATAAAGTTGGTGCAATAAATGCCTGGGGCTTTGATTTACAGGCAGCTTGTTCTGGCTTTTTGTTTGGACTTGCAACCGGCGCTCAATTTATTGAAACCGGCAAGCATAAAAAAGTACTGGTAGTTGGCGCTGATAAAATGTCGTCAATAGTAGATTACCAGGATCGTGCTACCTGTATTATTTTTGGTGATGGCTGCGGTGCTGCATTATTAGAACCAAATACAGAAGGTTATGGTGTTATTGACTCCATATTAAAAAGTGATGGTTCAGGTATTCCGTTTTTACATATGAAAGCAGGCGGATCTATTAAACCTGCAAGTCATGAAACGGTAGATGCAAGGGAACATTATGCATACCAGGAAGGTAAAGCAGTATTTAAATTTGCCGTAACCAACATGGCTGATGTTGCCGCTGAAGTAATGGAACGCAATAATCTTCAATCAGAAGACATTGCCTGGTTAGTACCACACCAGGCCAACAAACGTATTATTGATGCTACGGCAGCACGTACAGGTGTTAGTGAGGATAAGGTAATTGTAAATATTGAGCGTTACGGGAATACTACCAATGCTACTATTCCCCTGTGTTTATGGGAGTGGGAAGATAAATTTAAAAAAGGCGATAATTTAATATTGGCAGCATTTGGCGGTGGGTTCACCTGGGGTGCCCTCTATTTAAAATGGGCCTATTAATTTAATGTGCAGATATGCTGATGTGCAAATGCAAAGATGCACAGATGTACCTGATTAAAATATCTGCTGCATTATAAACGTTAAATTTTAACAAATCAATATGCATATTTGCACAGTTGCACATCTGCACATTAACATATAACTTAGCTAAAAACTATCCAAAACCAACTTAACCAGTATGGATATTAAACAAATTCAGGATCTTATACGCTTTGTCTCCAAATCTGGAGTTAATGAAGTTTCAATAGAACAAAAGGATTTTAAAATCACAATAAAAACAAACGAGGCCCCTGCTGTAATTCACGCAGCTGCATCAGCTCCGCAACATTATACAGTCGCCGCACCTGCCGCTCCGGCAATTGCTGCACCGGTTGCTAATGAGCCTGCCGCTGAAACCTCAAACTATGTGACTATAAAATCGCCTATGATCGGCACTTTTTATCGTTCTCCAACACCCGACAAGCCATTGTATGTAAATGTAGGTGACGAAATTAAAGCCGGCACAGTAGTTTGCATAATTGAAGCTATGAAGCTATTCAATGAAATTGAATCAGAAATTTCAGGACGCATTGTTAAAGTACTGGTAGAAAATGCTTCACCTGTTGAATATGACCAACCGTTATTTTTGGTAGAACCTGTTTAGATGTGCAAATGTGCAGATACGGGAATGTGCAAATGATTAGCGCATTCAAAAACATCTGCACATCTGCACATCTGCATATTTGCACATCTAAAAATTATGTTTAAAAAAATCCTGATAGCCAACCGTGGTGAAATAGCCCTGCGAATTATTCGCACCTGTAAGGAAATGGGTATTAAAACAATAGCGGTTTATTCTACTGCTGATCGTGATAGCCTGCATGTGCGTTTTGCAGATGAGGCTGTTTGTATTGGCCCTCCCCCAAGTAAAGATTCTTATTTAAATATTCCAAATATCATTTCTGCCGCTGAACTGACCAATGCCGATGCTATACATCCTGGCTATGGCTTTTTATCTGAAAACGCTAAGTTTTCGGCTATATGCGCTGATTATGGTATTAAATTTATTGGCGCTACTGCCGCCCAGATCAACTCTATGGGTGATAAGGCTTCTGCCAAAGAAACCATGAAAAAGGCTGGCGTACCTACAATTCCCGGTTCAGAAGGCTTATTGCAAAGTGTTAAAGAAGGTATTACGATAGCTAAAAAAATTGGTTACCCGGTTATTCTGAAGGCTACGGCCGGAGGTGGCGGCCGTGGTATGCGTGTTGTTTGGAAGGATGAAGAGTTTGAGGCAGCATGGGACTCTGCCCGTGCAGAATCAGGCGCGGCATTTGGTAATGATGGCATGTACCTGGAGAAATATGTAGAAGATCCACGCCATATAGAAATACAGGTAGTTGGTGACCAGTATGGTAAAGTTTGCCACCTGTCTGAACGTGATTGCTCCATACAGCGCCGTCATCAAAAATTAGTTGAAGAAGCTCCTTCGCCTTTTATGACAGAAAAGCTGCGTAAAAAAATGGGCGAGGCTGCTATAAAAGGTGCAAAGGCCGTAAAATATGAAGGTGCCGGAACAGTAGAATTTTTGGTTGACAAGAACCGCAACTTTTATTTTATGGAGATGAACACCCGTATACAGGTGGAGCATCCCGTTACCGAAGAGGTTATAAATTTTGATTTAATTAAGGAACAAATAAAAGTAGCTGCCGGCATACCTATATCGGGTAAAAATTACGAGCCAACAATGCATGCTATTGAATGCCGCATCAACGCGGAAGACCCATTCAATAATTTCCGCCCATCACCCGGCATGATTACTAACTTCCATTCGCCGGGCGGCCATGGGGTACGTATTGATACCCATGTTTATACCGGCTATAACATACCGCCCAACTACGATTCAATGATAGCCAAAGTGATATGCGTAGCCCAAACCCGCGACGAAGCTTTAAGCACTATGGAACGCGCACTAAGCGAATTTGTAATTGAAGGCGTTAAAACAACTATACCTTTCCATTTAAAATTATTAAAGGACCCTAATTTTAGGGCAGGTAATTTTACAACTAAGTTTATGGAAACTTTTGATTATTCAGAATAAATGAAACTGATCTGATTAAATAAAACGTAAATAACATGCCGGTATTAAGACTGGCATATTTAAACAATGAGCGATAACAAACTATTAAACGCGATAAAAGACAAGGGGAAGACTCTTGAGTCCGAAATGTCATTTTTTGAACATTTGGAGGCCTTGAGATGGCACTTGATCAGGGCAGCTATGTCTATCGTTGTATTTACTTCAGTTGCTTTTTGGCAGTACGATTTTATTTTTAATGATGTTATTATGGGGCCCTTTAACCCCAAGTTCTGGACCTACCGCATGATGTGTAAACTGGGTAATTTATTACACATGAGCGGTTGGTGTTTAGATAAAATAAACGGAAAGATCATCAATACAGAAATGGCAGGACAATTTACCCTGCAGATCAACTCCTGTGTGATGATTGGCGTAATCCTGGGCTTTCCTTACCTGCTGTTTGAAATATGGCAGTTTATTAAGCCCGCGTTGCATGAGAAAGAACGTAAAGCTGCTTCAGGCTTTGTTTTTTATGCCTCGTTTTTATTTATATTGGGTATCCTGTTCGGATATTTTATCATCGCGCCTGAGTCTATCAGATTTCTTGCAGGCTATACCATAAGCCCGATGATTCAAAACACATTTACAATTGATTCTTACCTTTCATCTGTTGCCACACTTACTTTAGGTACAGGCCTTGTATTTGAACTGCCTATTTTAATTTATATCCTGGCAAGTATCGGCATTTTGAATGCTCCTTTTATGCGCAGAACGCGCCGGTATGCTATTGTTCTTATTTTAATAATCGCGGCCATTATCACACCTACGCCTGATATGATCACCATGTCTGTAGTAGCCGCGCCATTATTAGTATTATATGAAATAGGCATAATGGTTGCCGCGGCTGTTGGCAAAAGGAAAGCCTTAAAAAGTGAAGAATTGATGAACTCTTAAAATTTTAAGAATCTATAATGAAAACGGGGCTAAAAATTGCGATAGGTGCTGACCATGCAGGTTTTGAATATAAACAGGCTTTGGTAGAAATGCTATCCACATCAAACCAGGTAAAGGATTTTGGCACCTACTCCGAAGCATCTGTTGATTATCCGGATTTTGCTCATCCTGTGGCCCTGGCCGTTGAAAGCGGCGAAGCAGATTTTGGTATTTTGCTTTGCGGCAGCGCAAACGGCGTAGCCATTACCGCCAATAAACACAAGGGCATCCGTGCGGCAATTTGCTACAATGAAGATGTAGCCATACCTGCCCGTAGCCATACGGATGCTAATATCCTATGCATCCCGCAACGCTACGTAACCCTTGACCAGGCCAAAAAAATAGTGGAAATATTTTTCACCACCAGTTTTGAAGGTGGCCGCCATGCCACCCGGGTTAATAAAATTGCTTGTTAAGGGCGAATGCCTGGCTGTAAAAAATTGCCGTTCCCGGCAGTAGTAACTAAATAATTCCCACCCCGGAAGCTTATTGAAGCTACCTCAATTAACCACTTAACGGGCTATAAAACTAAACGCAAAATCCCTAACTTTGTAAATATGGGAAGTACTGCGGAAGAGTTTTTGGTGGCCTCAGAAAATAAGGCTTTTGATACAAATCATCGTCGTATTATCAATTACAATATTGGTAAATATGATGCTGCTGTATCAAAAGGTTTATCAAAAATCATTAATTTGGATAATGCCAAGCGTAAAGGGCATGTGATCAAATGGAAGATGATGGAGAACCTGGATAAGATTCTACCTGAATTTGAGACAAACTTTCAAAAACGCGGCGGTAAAGTGATATGGGCAAACGATGCTGAGGAAGCAAATCGTGAGATCCTGAATATCATGAAAAAAGCCGGTGCTAAAACGGTTGTAAAATCAAAGTCAATGGTTACCGAGGAAATTCAGTTAAATGAATTTTTGGAGCATAACCATATCGAGTCCTTAGAAACTGATCTGGGCGAATATATTGTACAATTGCTGGGTCAAAAGCCCTATCATATTGTTACGCCGGCCATGCACCTTAGTAAAGAGGACATCGCCCGTTTATTTCATGAACGTTTTGGTACTCCTGTTGATGCTACGCCCGAACAGCTTACTTTAAAGGCACGCGAGTTGTTGCGCGAAAAGTATTTACAAGCCGATGTAGGCATAACCGGAGCCAATTTTTTAATTGCAGATAGCGGAAGTATTGCCATTAGCGAAAATGAAGGCAACGCGCGTTTATGTACCTCTTTTCCTAAAATACATATTGCGGTTGTGGGTATAGAAAAAGTTATCCCATCAATAACAGACCTCGACCTGTTTTGGCCCATGTTATCTACGCATGGCACCGGGCAAAATTTAACCGTATATAATACCATTTTAAGCGGTCCACGGCAGGCCAATGAAACTGACGGACCTGAAGAAATGTATGTGATATTGCTGGACAATGGGCGTACCAACCTGCTGGCGCAAAAAGATCAACGGCAGGGTTTATACTGCATCCGTTGCGGAGCCTGTTTAAATGCCTGCCCGGTATACAAAAATATTGGTGGTCATACTTATGCAACCCCTTATAGTGGGCCAATTGGCTCTATAATAACGCCGCATTTGGCGGGTATGGAAGAGTTTAAACATTTAAGCTATGCATCGAGCTTATGCGGAAAATGCACCGAAGTATGCCCTGTAAAAATCGACATTCATAAAATGCTGCTGCTTAACCGCCGTGATGCCGTAAATGAAGGGCTGGTAAACAATAAAGAACGCTGGGGTTGGGCAATTTGGAAAAAAGGAATGTTAAGCCGTAAGCTGGAAGATTTTCTCAGCGGCACAACAAAGAACTTTTTATTGAACGCATTGTTCAAAAAAACGTGGGGACGCTTTAGAGAAATGCCAAAGGTAGCCGAAAAATCTTTCACTCAACTTTGGCAGGAAAAACATCATACAGACATTGATAAATAGGTTTAATTTTCTCTTTATCCTGTAAAATACTTATAGGGTTCTTCTTGTTACCCTATTGGTTAACTGTATGAATTTGCACCTCAGCTTTTTAATTTAATTACAAAAGAATTTTCAAGCTAACAATAAATAATTTAGGTTTGCTGTATCTGCTATTGTAAAATAGGCAACAAGACAGCTATGTCATATATTATGATTACTGTTTATAGTCAAATTAAATCTACACATCTGAATCAGGTTAGCTAAATGATTTTTGATAGGAAAACCCTGGATAATACTACTTTATTATCTATTTATAAGAAGCTTTTATTTCCGCGGGTTGTGGAAGAGAAGATGCTTATTTTATTGCGCCAGGGTATTATCGGAAAATGGTTTTCAGGAATTGGACAAGAAGCTATAGCAGTGGGCAGTACAATGGCGATGCAGCCGGATGAATATATTTTACCAATGCATCGTAATTTGGGGGTATTTACAGCCAGGGAGGTACCTTTTATTCGTCTAATGGCCCAATGGCAGGGTAAGCCTTCGGGTTTTACTAATGGGCGCGACCGCTCATTTCATTTCGGGACGCAAGAGCATAAACTCATCGGGATGATATCTCACCTGGGGCCGCAAATGGCGTTGGCTACAGGGATAGCGCTTGCAGATGTATTAAGCAAAAAGAAAAAAGCCACATTAGTATTTACAGGTGAAGGTGGTACAAGTGAAGGTGATTTTCATGAAGCATTAAATATTGCATCGGTTTGGAACCTTCCGGTTATTTTTCTAATAGAAAACAATGGTTATGGATTATCAACACCTGTAGGTGAGCAATATAACTGTAAAAGGTTAGTTGATAAAGCTATTGGATACGGAATAGAAGGACGGTGCATAGACGGCAATAATATACTTGAAGTTTACCATACGGTTAGTACTATAGCACAGGATATCCGCCAAAATCCAAGACCTGTTTTACTGGAATGTATGACCTTTAGAATGCGGGGGCACGAAGAAGCATCCGGAACCAAGTACGTACCCCAGGAATTGCTGAGCGAATGGCAGGATAAGGATCCCGTAAATACCTTTGAAAACTTTTTAAAGGATGAAGGAGCCATTCGCCCGGACTGGGCTCCCTACCTGCGGAACGAATTTACCGCTCAAATAGATGCTGAAGTGGCAAAGGTGTTAAGCGAACCAGACATACGTCCGGATTTAAATAAAGAACTTGCGGATGTTTATGAACCGCATACTATTCCAGCATTTGCAATTGCGGGCACTTCAACAGTTAAACGCTATATAGATGCCATTAGCGATGCCTTAAGACTTTGTATGCACAAGTATGATAACCTGGTAATAATGGGGCAGGATATTGCAGAATATGGGGGTGTATTTAAAGTAACTGAAGGCTTTGCAGAAGAGTTTGGCAAAAGCAGGGTTAGAAATACCCCAATTTGCGAGTCGGGTATAATTGGAACCGCCATGGGATTAGCATTAAATGGCTATAAAGCGATTGTTGAAATGCAATTTGCTGATTTTGTTAGCAGCGGCTTTAACCAGGTGGTGAACAATTTAGCAAAAACTTATTATCGCTGGGGACAAAGCGTTAGTGTTGTAATACGTATGCCAACCGGAGCAGGTACAGGGGCGGGTCCATTTCATTCGCAAAGCAATGAGGCTTGGTTTACTAAAACCCCGGGATTAAAAGTGGTTTACCCTGCTTTCCCATCAGATGCCAAGGGCTTGTTAATGGCTGCTGTAGATGACCCTAACCCGGTGATCTACTTTGAGCATAAATATTTATACCGCAATTTAACCGGCGACGTATTGGATGGCGAATTATATATTGAAATAGGTAAAGCCAAAGTGGTAAAAGAAGGTACGGCGGCAAGTATTATTACCTATGGAATGGGTGTACATTGGGCATTGGAATATATAACAAAACATCCTGATCAACCCATCGAAATTATTGATTTGCGCAGCTTACAACCCTGGGATAAAACAACCGTTGAAGAAAGCGTTAAAAAAACTTCGCGCGCATTAATTTTACATGAGGATACTTTAACTAATGGTTTTGGCGCTGAGATTGCCGCCCATATAGCCGAACATTGTTTTACATACCTGGAAGCGCCGGTTATGCGTTGCGCCAGCTTAGATACCCCTATCCCAATGAATAAGGGTTTGGA
>JAQBOY010000267.1 GCA_028287805.1 Mucilaginibacter sp. | reverse complement strand
GGTATGGAAAGCATGAGCAACGTACCTTATTATTTAGATAAGGCGCGTAATGGCTACCGCTTAGGCAACGGCCAAATTACTGATGGCTTAGTTAAAGACGGCTTATGGGATGTTTATAATGATTATCACATGGGCTCGGCTGCTGAATTGTGTGCCGCAGAATGTCATATCAGCAGAGAAGAACAGGATGTTTATGCCATTGAATCATACAACAGAGCTTTAATTTCGCAAAAGGAAGGTAAATTTAAAGACGAGATAACGCCTGTTGAGCTAAAGGATAAAAAGGGAGACATCACTTTATTTAGCGATGATGAAGAGCCAAAAACTGTAAAGTTTGATAAAATACCTTCATTAAAGCCGGTATTTAAAAAAGATGGCACCGTAACAGCGGCTAATGCTTCTTCTTTAAATGACGGAGCAGCAGCACTGGTATTAATGAGTAAAGAAAAAGCGGAAGAACTGGGCATTAAACCACTGGCAAAAATCATGGCGTATGCAGACGCACAACAAGCGCCGGAGTGGTTTACCACTGCTCCTTCAAAAGCCATTCCGCTGGCTTTGCACCGCGCAGGGTTAACAGCAGGTCAAATTGATTACTTTGAAATAAATGAAGCTTTTTCCGTAGTTTCGATTGCGAATAACCAGGCTTTAAAATTGGATGCGAACCGTGTAAATGTAAATGGCGGGGCAGTTTCATTAGGGCATCCCCTGGGTGCTTCGGGAGCGCGTATTATAGTTACCTTACTGCACGTATTACAGCAAAATAAAGGCAAATATGGTACAGCCGGAATTTGTAATGGCGGCGGCGGGGCCAGTGCAATTGTTATTGAAAATTTGCGTTAATTATTTTAATGAAAAAACTATTGATTATCGGGCTGTTAGCGGTAGCCCTGCCCTTGTTTACTTTCGCCCAGCATGCAGATGAAAGTGCAAACCTAAAGCAATTAAATTTTTTTCAGGATAGCCTGAAACATTTGGGGAGTAGGTTCATTAATGATGAGATTGATGTGCAGCGTAAAAGCGCCAACTATACTTTTATTAAAACGCTGGTTAGCGCTTTAAAAATCCCTAACTCATTCTTTTTTCCTTTTGATTCGTTAAAAGCCATTAGTATTTTAAACTCCCCTGATAAACGGTTTCGCATATTTAGCTGGCATATTATTAATAATGATGGCAGCTATCGTTTTTATGGCGCCATTCAGATGAACACCCGTGGCAGTTTAAAAATTTACCCGCTTGAAGATTATTCGCCTTTATTAAAAAATCCGGAGGATTCTGTAACCGATAATAGCAAATGGTATGGTGCGCAGTATTATCAAATTATACCGGTTAATGGCGCTAATCCTTATTATGTTTTACTGGGATGGAAAGGGAATACCATAAAATCAACCAAAAAAGTAATTGATGTAATTTCCTTTAAAGATGACAAGCCCTTACTTGGACTGCCTGTATTTGACCAAAAAGGCAAGAGCAGAAAAAGAGTAATATTTGAATATACACGCCAGGCATCTATGTTACTGCGCTATGTACCGGATCAGCATTTAATTGTTTTTGATAATCTGGCCCCGCCTGATAAAAAATCAAAAGACAAACCCGAAACTTACGGCCCCGACCTAAGTTATGATGGCTACCGTTTAAAAAATGGAAGATGGGAATACGTTGACAACCTGGATATGAGAAATGTACCCGATCCGCACGATGCTGAATACATAGATCCTAAAGCACAGCATACTGACGAGGCTAAACCAACAAAGAAAACTCCAAAGAAAACTCCATAACTAATTTTTATTAATTACTATAACAGAACAAGAATTGTCTATCATACGTGCTTCACAATTTTATAGTGGAATAATAGTATTTTAGACTAAATTATCCAGCAACAACAATGCAAGACACCCCTTCGACGGAAACAAAATTTAAATCCGGTATTCCAAAAAGTGTTCCCTACATTATAGGCAATGAATTTGCCGAACGTTTCAGTTTTTATGGAATGCGCAGTATCATAGCTGTTTTTTTAGTACACCAATTTTTTAATCATGAAAACACAATTATAGCCAATGCGCACTCTAATAGTATAAATCATACTTTTTCTACATTAGTTTACGCTACTCCTTTACTTGGAGCAATCCTGGCAGATTGGTTTTTTGGCAAATACCGTGTTATACTTATCGGGTCGTTAATATATACAATCGGACATTTTTTACTATCCATGTTTGATACGTCATTAGGTGGTTTTGAAGCAGGTTTAATAATTATTGCCTTTTCGGCCGGTGCTATTAAGTCATGCGTGTCTGCTAACGTAGGTGATCAGTTTGATCATAAAAATCAACATTTGATGAGCAGCATTTATAGCTGGTTTTACTTTAGTATAAATGCCGGGTCAATGGTAAGCTTATTTCTTATACCATTAATTTACGAAAAATTTGGGGCTAAGTGGGCATTTGGCGTTCCCGGAATATTAATGGCGTTTGCTACTTTAATTTTCTTTTCGGGCAGAAAAAAATATGTAAAGTTACCCCCAAAAGGCATTAATAAAGCCAATTTTGTATCTGTAAGCTTATATGCGCTCTTTAGCAAATTCAAAAGCAGGACTGATGGTAAAACAGGATGGGAAGCTGCTGAAGATAAGTATGGCGTTGAAAAAGTTGATGGAATAAAAGCCGTTTGGCGGGTGATGGCGGTATTTGCATTTATTCCAATATTTTGGTCATTGTGGGATATGAATGGAGCCGAGTGGGTTTTACAGTCAACCAAGATGGATTTGAGCCTGGGAATTTTTAATTGGCACATATTGCCTTCGCAAATACAAACTGTTAACGCGGTATTTTTGCTGGTTCTCATCCCTGTTTTTAATTATGGAATATATCCATTGGTTGAAAAATTGGGTATTAAATTAACTTCTCTAAGAAAAATAGGTGCAGGTTTAGTTATTACAGGGTTAAGCTTTGTTATCATTGCCTTTCTTCAAAAGAAAATTGATGCAGGCTTACATCCTTCTGTTTGGTGGCAAATATTCGCTTACGTAATATTATCAGCAGGCGAAGTTTTGGTTTCCATTACCGGCCTGGAGTATGCTTACACGCAATCACCGCCATCCATGAAAAGTACAATGACGGCTATATGGTATTTTACCTACTCAATTGGTTCATTTTTTAATGCTACTGTTAACAATAGTATTGCAAATAATGGTATTTTTAAGAGTTTTACGGGAGCATCCTATTATTGGTTATTCGTACTTATTATGCTTGGATTTGTGGTGATTTTTATAATGGTAAGTCCATTTATAAAAGAGAAAGCCTATTTGGCTGATGATGTATTAGCACAAGGATTAAATATACAAGGTAATAAAACACAGGAAATTCACCCGGATAATCCGATTGTATAAAAAAATCGCTTTTTTTGTAAAATTTTTCACAACAAACACCCCAACTGAGTGCCTGATAGCATAGTTATTATACCTACTTATAATGAGAAGGAAAATATTGAGCGGATGATCCGTAAAGTGTTTTCGCTGCCTCATAAATTTCATTTGCTGATAGTTGATGACGGTTCGCCCGACGGCACACAAATAATTGTTAAAGACCTGCAAAATGTTTATCCTAATCTTTTTATACTCGAACGTGCAGGCAAACAAGGTTTAGGTACCGCATATATAGATGGATTTAAATGGTCTATTGAACGTCAATATGATTATATTTATGAAATGGATGCCGATTTTTCGCACAATCCGGAAGACCTGCTTAAATTAAGAAATGCCCTTGTTGAAGGTGCCGATGTTGCTGTTGGTTCACGTTATATAAAAGGGGTAAACGTTGTTAACTGGCCTATGAGCAGGGTGCTGATGAGTTATTTTGCATCAGTATATGTACGCTTTATTACCGGCATTAAAATACAGGATTTTACCGCTGGTTTTGTTTGCTATAAACGCCATGTGCTGGAAACCATAGAACTGGATAAGATCAAATTTGTGGGATATGCCTTCCAGATAGAAATGAAATACACTGCGGTAAAACACGGTTTTACCGTATATGAAGTACCCATTATATTTACTGACCGTACTGCAGGATCCTCGAAAATGTCAAGCAGTATATTTAAAGAGGCTGTTTGGGGAGTTATCCAAATGAGGATCAACAGTATTTTCAGGAAGTATCCTGAAGGATAGTAATCAGTGATTGGAGGTCAGAGATTAGAGCCTATCAATTTACACCTAAAAATTAAAGATCTAATCTCTAATTAACTAATCTCTAATCACTAAATTCGTGCAATGAATGAGCATCTGAATCCCGATGGTGAACGCCTCTCTCCTGCTGAACGTGATATTGAAAAGGTTTTACGTCCGCAGGTATTTGAAGATTTTACCGGTCAACATAAATTATTAGCCAATTTAAAAATATTTGTACAGGCAGCCCGCCAGCGCGGCGAAGCGCTTGACCATGTATTGCTGCACGGCCCCCCCGGATTAGGAAAAACTACTTTATCCTACATTATTGCAAATGAAATGGGTGTTGGCATCAAGATTACTTCGGGACCGGTTTTAGATAAGCCCGGAGACCTTGCCGGACTATTGACCAACCTGGAAACCGGGGATATTTTATTTATTGATGAGATACACCGTTTAAGTCCGCTGGTTGAAGAATACTTATATTCAGCAATGGAGGATTTTAAGATTGATATTATGCTGGAAAGCGGCCCTAACGCACGCTCCGTACAGATATCATTAAACCCTTTTACACTGGTAGGCGCCACCACAAGATCGGGCTTGTTAACAGCCCCGCTGCGGGCCAGGTTTGGCATTAATTCAAGACTGGAATATTACGACGCTAAACTATTAACAACCATTGTACTGCGGTCTGCCTCTATATTAAAAACCCCTATAACCGAGGAAGGTGCTTATGAAATTGCGCGCAGAAGCCGTGGTACACCCCGTATCGCTAATGCTTTACTGCGCCGTACACGTGATTTTGCCCAAATTAAAGGCGACGGAAATATTGATACCAGCATTGCAAAATACGCTCTTAACGCCCTTAATGTTGATGAGCATGGCCTTGATGAAATGGACAATAAAATTTTAACCACCATTATTGATAAATTTAAAGGTGGCCCCGTTGGCTTAAAAACCATAGCTACCGCTGTTGGTGAAGATGAAGGCACTATTGAAGAAGTTTATGAACCCTTTTTAATACAGGAAGGATTTTTAATGCGCACCGCACGCGGACGTGAAGCTACAGAAAGCGCTTATAAGCATTTAGGGAAAATAAAAACAGGGAGCAATCCTTCATTATTTTAATATTTCTTATTTATAATTAACTTAATTTCCTGCTAAATGTATTATTTTAGCGGCCGTTATCTTATTAATTAATTTTTATGTCCAAATCGTTTTTTGCTTTATTATCCCTTTGTATTTCAGGTATATTTTTTCATCAGCAGGCCACTGCACAATCCAACGCAGCTGCCATTATGGCCCGCAAACAGGTACCCATATTATGCTACCATCAGATTCGTGACTGGCGATCCACCGATTCTAAAAATGCGAAAGATTACATTATGCCTATTTCAGCATTTAAAGAGCATATAAAAATGCTGCATGATAGCGGCTATCACACCGTATTGCCAGATCAGCTATATGATTATTTAACCAAGGGCACCGCGTTACCCAGTAAACCGGTCATGCTAACATTTGATGATACCGACCTGGATCAGTTTACCATTGCAGCACCCGAGCTTAAAAAATACGGTTATAAAGGGGTATATTTTATTATGACAGTGTCTTTAGGTCGC
This sequence comes from Mucilaginibacter sp., assembly GCA_028287805.1. Taxonomy (GTDB): domain Bacteria; phylum Bacteroidota; class Bacteroidia; order Sphingobacteriales; family Sphingobacteriaceae; genus Mucilaginibacter. Next base: position 4,597 of record JAQBOY010000267.1, on the reverse strand, counting down.
CCGCATTATATGACCAAGGATCAGGTAAAACAATTATCAGATGCCGGCAATGTAATTGGCAGCCATACCTGGGATCATCACATGACCAGTAAATATAAACACGACCCAAACCCAAAGAAAGACGACTGGGTGGTACAAATTGATAAGCCTACGCAGAAACTGGAGGAGATAACAGGTAAAAAGATAACTTATTTTGCCTATCCCTTTGGAATATGGAACAAATCTGGCTTTCCTGAGTTGCATAAACATGGATTTAAAATCGCGTTTCAATTAGCTGAAAAACGCGACCCTAATGATCCGTTGATGACCGTTAGAAGAATATTAGATAGTGGTTATTGGAGTATAAAAACTTTTAACAATAGCTTAAAGCATAGCTTTTAATCCCTACCCGTAAAAAAGAGGAATTATCAATATAAATAACCCAGTTTTTGCAGGCAAAAACTGGGTTTACAATTGTTGCACATTTTGACATTATAAATTTTCTTTTGCCGGGCCCTCATTTTTATTTGAGGTATCTTCGTCAGGAGCGCCCGGATCGCCACTATCATTACCCGGAGTAACTGTAGGCACACGTTTTTCGTCTTCCTTATTTTGTTCAATCGGTTTATCCTCCTTCGCTAAGCCGGTATCTGCACCGCTATTCTCCCCTGTTGTATCATCGTGCACATTTGAATCATCGTTGTGTGCTTTAATTTCGTCGCTTATTGATTTATTAGATGGTGTGGTTATCATGATATGTTCATTTTATGAATTAAAGCATATATTATTAATTACTATAAACAAATTACTATAAATACTAACACTCCTTTTAAAAGACTGTTTTTATAAACTACAGAGAAATTATAAATCGTATTGATTAATTTTCATCAAATCATTAAAACATACTATTCGCTATCTTTGCAAAAATGAAGCAAAGCTTGTCGGCATATAGCGAACTAATTAAAACAGAAGCTAAGCAACTCGGCTTTATGTTTTGCGGTATTGCTAAAGCCGAATTTTTAGAAGAGGAGGCACCACGCCTGGAGCAATGGTTAAAAAAGAGTATGCATGGCGAAATGCAATACATGGAAAACCATTTTGATAAACGCCTTGATCCGCGTTTATTAGTAGACGGCGCCAAATCAGTTATCTCTTTAGGCCTTAATTACTACTCCGATCATAAACAAGTTGACCCTTTAGCGCCTAAGCTATCCAAATATGCTTATGGCAGTGATTACCACCGGGTGATAAAAGATAAACTAAAACAATTACTGCAAATTATTAATGAGAAGATAGGCGAAGTAGGCGGCCGTGCGTTTGTAGACTCAGCACCTGTACTGGACAGGGCATGGGCAAAAAAATCTGGCTTAGGATGGATCGGTAAAAATTCAAACCTCATTAGTAAACAAGTTGGTTCCTTCTTTTTTTTGGCAGAATTAATTGTCGACCTGGAACTGGAATATGATATTGAACCAACTGCCGATCATTGTGGTACCTGTACCCGCTGCATAGACGCCTGCCCTACTGATGCCATTGTTGGCCCTTACGTTGTGGATGGCAGTAAATGTATCTCTTATCTTACTATTGAATTAAAAAACGAAATTCCTGCAGTGTTTAAAGGCAAAATGGATAACTGGATGTTTGGCTGTGACATCTGCCAGGATGTTTGCCCATGGAACCGCTTTTCAGTATTACATAATGAACCAGCTTTTGATCCGCATCCTGAATTGCTTGGATTAAACCGTGATGATCTACAGGAGATCACCGAAGATGTTTTTCAAAAAGTATTTAAAAACTCGGCTGTAAAACGAACTAAGTTTAGCGGACTTAAAAGGAATGTTGATTTCTTAAAAAGTTAGTCGCTTTTTAATGGTGTAACAGTTTCAAGGGTATCCGGATGATCGGAAGTATTCGCAAACCATCCACATCCCGTCAAATTTTCAACAATCCCCCTAAAGCCGGGCTAATGCATTAACTTTACCCTTTCACTAAAAAGGAGTAAACCGTTTGGCAAAGGACGCTACCAAAGAGACGCCGTTAATGCAGCAGTATAATACTATTAAAACAAAGTACCCCGGTGCTTTGCTGCTGTTTCGTGTGGGTGATTTTTATGAAACCTTTGGGGAAGACGCGATTAAGGCCTCGGGTATTTTAGGCATAGTGCTTACCCGGCGGGCTAATGGCGCAGCCACGCACATTGAACTGGCAGGCTTTCCGCATCATTCGCTGGATACTTATTTACCTAAACTGGTGCGTGCCGGGCAGCGGGTAGCCATTTGCGACCAGCTGGAAGACCCTAAAGCCACCAAAACCATTGTGAGGCGCGGCGTTACAGAACTGGTTACCCCTGGTGTAGCCACCAATGATAATATCCTTCACCAAAAAAGCAACAATTACCTGGCTTCATTATATTTTGAAAAGAACAGCATCGGCATTGCCCTTATTGATATTTCCACCGGTGAATTTTTAACCGCGCAGGGCAACAACGATTATATTGATAAGCTGCTGCAAAGTTTTAGCCCCAGTGAGGTGATCTATCCTAAAAGCCGGCAAAGTGATTTTAAAGACAATTACGGTGACCGTTTCTATACTTACACGCTTGATGAGTGGCCCTATAGCGGCGACTATGCCCAGGAAACACTGTTAAAGCACTTTGGGGTAAAATCCCTAAAAGGATTTGGCATAGACCGTTTAAACTTGGGTATTGTGGCATCTGGTGTGGCCCTGCATTATTTAAATGAAACTGAACATCGCAATTTACAGCACATTTCGGCTATTAGCAGAATAGAGGAAGACCGCTACTTGTGGCTTGATCGTTACAGTGTACGTAACCTTGAACTGATTGGCTCGGCTAATGAAAACGCAAAAACTTTAGTTGATGTGCTTGACCATACCTGCTCACCTATGGGCGCACGATTGCTGAGGCGATGGATTGTAATGCCGTTAAAAGAGATCAAACCTATTAATGATCGCTTGGGCGTAGTAGAACACCTGATAGCGCAGGAAGAACTACGTGAAACCCTGCAGCAGTACATCAGGCAAATAGGAGATCTGGAAAGACTGATATCTAAAATAGGTTTGCAAAAAGCCAATCCCCGCGAAGTTTGTCAGCTTAAAAAAGCGTTAACAGCTATTGACGCAATAAAAAAAATCGCTGAAGTTTCAGAAAGTGAACCGTTAAAAACAATTGGCGAGCAACTGAATCCCTGTACGCTCATCTGCGAGAAAATAGAAAAAGAACTGCATCCCGAGCCGCCGGTAATGATCATAAAAGGCTCGGTAATGAATGAAGGCATCAATGAGGAACTGGACCGTTTGCGTAAAATAGCCTTTGGCGGCAAAGGCTACCTGCTCGAAATTCAAAAGCGCGAGGCTGAAACTACCGGGATACCCTCCTTAAAAGTGTCATTTAATAATGTTTTTGGCTATTACCTTGAAGTAACGCACAGCCACCGGGACAAAGTACCTTCCGACTGGATACGAAAACAAACCCTGGTCAACGCGGAGCGGTATATTACACCGGAACTAAAAGAATATGAAGAGCAGATATTAGGCGCCGAAGAAAAGATACTGGCGCTGGAAACCAAACTCTATAATGATCTGCTGTATTCACTTGCTGAATACATTAAGCCTATCCAGTTAAATGCCCAGCTCATAGCCCGTTTGGATGTGCTGCTAAACTTTGCCACCATAGCTATCAAAAACTACTATGTAAAGCCCGAAATGAACGAGGGCCGGGTAATAGATATAAAAGGCGGCAGGCACCCGGTAATTGAAAAGAACCTGCCATTGGGTGAGGAGTATATAACCAATGACGTGTTTTTAGATTCAGAAACACAGCAAATCATCATTATTACGGGCCCCAATATGGCGGGTAAATCGGCCCTTTTAAGGCAAACAGGGCTTATTGTACTAATGGCGCAAATGGGTTGTTTTGTGCCGGCAAAAGCAGCTAATATTGGTTTGGTGGATAAGATATTCACCCGGGTTGGCGCATCGGATAATTTATCATCCGGCGAGTCGACTTTTATGGTGGAGATGAACGAAACGGCAAGTATCCTGAATAATTTGTCTGACAGGAGTTTGATCTTATTAGATGAAATTGGCCGCGGTACATCTACTTATGATGGCATTTCTATTGCCTGGTCCATTGCCGAATATTTGCATAATCACCCAACCGCCCAGGCCAAAACATTGTTTGCCACCCATTACCATGAACTGAATGAGCTAAGCAACTCGTTTAACCGAATCAAAAACTTTAACGTAACGGTAAAAGAGGTGGGTCATCAGATAATTTTCCTGCGTAAACTACAACCAGGCGGCAGCGAGCATAGTTTCGGTATCCATGTTGCCAAGCTGGCCGGTATGCCTCAAAAAGTACTGAGCAGAGCTAACGAGATACTTAAAAAGCTGGAGAATGAGCGTACAGGAGGAGAACATATTAAGGAAAGTATCCGCAAGGTGCAAAAGCAGGCGGTACAAATGCAAATGTTCTCTATAGATGATCCGGTATTGGTAAAGATTCGTGATACTCTTAATAATCTGGATGTGAATACCTTAACCCCTGTTGAAGCCCTCATGAAACTGGACGAGATACAGCGGGTGATAAAAGGGTAAG
>JAQBOY010000261.1 GCA_028287805.1 Mucilaginibacter sp. | reverse complement strand
ATTTCGCCTTTTATAAATTCTCTGTATAGCTTGCTCGAACGGCAGAATTATGAAAAACTATATCAAAAGGATTTTACCAACATATCCTTTTCAGGGCGTATAACAGGTGGATGGCAGGCCAGTGCGGGTGTGGAATGGGCAAACCGAAAATGGCTGCCCAATAGTTCTTCCTATAGTATTTTACAACCACAGGGGCATGAGTTTACCTCTAATAATCCATTAATACCTGGTCTGGATATTCCTTTATTTCCCGAAAATCAGTCATTTAAATTCACCTTCCGTACCACCTATGATTTTAGCAATAAATATGAAACCTATCCAAATGGCAGGCGCTATTTGCCATCGCCTTATCCAACAGTTGGCTTTAACTATACTAAAGGGATAAAAAACTTTTTAGGCTCGGATGTTGATTATGACCTCGTAAGTTTTGATATCACCAAATCTGATATTCCTATGGGTATGTATGGTAAAACCTCCTTTTATCTGGGCGTGGGCAAATTCCTTAATGCCAATCAACTATACTACCCCGATTATAAGCAGTTTGACGGAAACCAGGTTTTATTTTATCAGTCAGGTATTTCCAAATTTCTTTTGCTGGATTATTACCGCTTCAGTACCTATACTCAATACTTTGAAGGTCATTTAGAACATAATTTTTCCGGCTTTATTACTAATAAATTACCCCTCATCAGGAAGCTAAAACTACAGGAGATAGTTGATCTGAATTATTTATCAACGCCAAACCTTAAAAACTATACTGAACTGGGCTTTGGCCTGCAATACCTTAACTTCAGACTGATGTATGGCCGGTCGTTTAACAGCGGAAGTAATATTAATTCATCATTGCGGATTGGAATGAGTTTTTGATGGCCCTTTATTGCCTGTGTTAATAGTTGATGGACTATGCTACATACTATCTGATCATGAACACAAAATTTCCTATCTTAGCACCCTTTAATTGTGAACATGAATAAATTTTACGGAACAGGAGTAGCTGTGGTAACTCCTTTTCATGAGGATGGACAGATAGATTATGCCGGACTTGAAAACCTGGTGAATTATTTAATAGAAGGCGGTGTTGAATACCTTGTTTCATTAGGTACAACCGGCGAAAGTGTTACCTTAAGCAAGGAAGAAAAGAATAAGGTATGGGCTTATACTGCCGAAGTTGTAAAAGGCCGGGTAGGTTTGGTTGCAGGTATTGGCGGCAATAATACCCACGAAGTTGTTGAACAAGTTAAACAGTTTGATATAGCCGGTTATGATGCCATCTTATCAGCCAGCCCGTCTTACAATAAACCTACCCAGGAAGGAATTTACCAGCATTATAAAGCGATAGCTGAACATACGCCCCTGCCTGTTATTTTATATAATGTACCCGGTCGTACCGGCAGCAACATAACGGCCGAAACTACGGTAAGGTTGGCCAAAGACTTTAAAAACATTATTGGCATTAAAGAAGCATCGGGTAATTTTGATCAGTTTAACCAGATTATGCGTGATAAGCCTGAAGGCTTTTTATTAATATCAGGCGATGACCCGGTTGCTTTCCCAATGATAGCTTTGGGCGCTGTGGGCGTTATCTCTGTTATAGGCAATGCTTTGCCACGTCAGTTATCAGATATGATACGTCTTTGTCTTAAAGGTGATTTTAAGGGCGCGCAAAAAGGGCACTATCAATTAATTGATTTTACCAGGTTAATGTTTGTTGAAGGCAGCCCTGCCGGTGTAAAAACAGCATTAAAACAATTAGGTATTTGCGGAGATAAAGTACGTTTGCCGTTAGTGCAGGTTAGCAATAACATTGCCGGACAAATTATTAAGGAAACTCAAAAAATAACCCAATAAAAAAAACCCTGCTGCGTGCAGCCGGGTTTTTTAAACATAGCTTAAATACTCTTTATTTAGTGGCTTTGTTTTTAGACTCTTGTACCTCTAAGCGAATAGATTGTGCTAAATTTTTAAGGTCTTGCATTCCTTTACGCACACGGGTACCGGCTGCACTGTTACCCTTGTTGTAAAATTTGTCGGCATCAGCTTCCAGTGATGCGATCAGATTTTTTACTTCAGTGAATTTTTTCATTTAATTACTCCTTTATGATTTTGAGGTTTTTGTTTTATGAAAGCTAATCTAAATTGTTTTTATTAAAAAAAAAATTTTTCTCCCATAAAAAATAGTGCCTTTAAAGCGGTTTTTTTCCACATTATTTATAAATAACGTACGCATAATGCTTATTATTATAAATAATAAAATCTATTTAATATCTATAAACAATGACAAATACACAATTATCTATCATTTCTAAATAATAATTTGTCTAACACTTAAAAACATTATGAATTTTTTAAAATTATACGCTGAAAACCGAGCTTTACAATTTATATCTATCATATTTTATATTATTATTATACATAAAAGATATTAAATAATAATAAAATAAATAATCAAAAAGATAAAAAAGCCTCCCGGTGCCGGAAAGCTTTTAAAATTATATTAAAGTAAAGCGTTATCAGATAACTGCCATTTTGTTTTCTTTATAATAACCGGCCTTCAATTTTTCGCCCATTTCGCTGTATGCATATAGGGTGTGTTCTACATCCTGCATTGAATGTGCAGCGGTAGGAATTAAACGCAAAAGGATAAGGCCTTTAGGAATAACCGGATATATTACAATAGAACAAAATATACCATAGTTCTCTCTAAGGTCACGTGTAAGCGCTGTTGCTTCGTATAGGTCGCCTTTTAAAAACACAGGAGTAACCATGGTATTAGTAATACCAATATCAAAACCACGTTCTTTCAAACCTTTTTGAAGCGCCTTGGCAACTTCCCAAAGTTTGGTTCGTAATTCGGGGTTTGATTTTAACAGTTCAAAACGTTTCTTTAAACCAATAACCATAGGCATTGGTAATGCCTTGGCAAATATTTGCGACCGCATATTATACCGCAGATAATCAATAACCTGCTTATCACCGGCAACAAACGCCCCTATGCCTGCCATTGATTTGGCAAAAGTGGCAAAGTAAACATCTGTTCCTTCTATGCAATCCTGCTCTTCATGTGTACCTGCTCCGGTTTTACCCATAGTACCAAAACCGTGCGCATCATCAACCAATAACCGGAAGTTATATTTATCTTTTAATGCAATGATCTCTTTTAACTTACCCTGTGCCCCCGACATACCAAAAACACCTTCGGTAATTACTAATATGCCACCACCGGTTTGTTCTACAAGACGTGTAGCACGCTCCAGCTGCTTTTCGCAGCTCTCTATATCGTTATGCTGGTAAACAAAGCGTTTGCCCATGTGCAGGCGCAAACCATCAATAATACAAGCGTGTGATTCAGCATCATACACAATCACATCATTACGGTTCACCAGCGAGTCAATTATAGACACCATTCCCTGGTAACCATAATTTAATAAAAAAGCATCTTCTTTACCTACAAAGGCTGCCAGTTCCTGCTCCAGTTCTTCATGATGTCTGGAATTGCCTGACATCATTCGCGCTCCCATAGGATACGCCATGCCGTAATCAGCAGCAGCCTGTGCATCGGCTGCTCTTACCTCGGGGTGGTCTGCCAAACCCAAATAATTATTAAGGCTCCAAACCAAATGTTCTTTGCCATTAAACATCATATGCGGACCAATTTCACCTTCCAGCTTGGGAAATGAAAAATAGCCATGCGACCATTTCTGATGCTGGCCTAACGGGCCACCCATACTTTTCGATATTTTATCAAATAAATCCAACTCTACTATATTTTTCTATTACAAATATAACCGTTTTAAGTACTCTTTGTTGTTATTATAACTTTTTATAATAGCTTATAACGAATAATCTTAAGGTTAATTTTGACCCATCGCTTTTGTTACAAATAAAAAGAGACACAACTTTTGTGCCTCCTTTTATGTTATGAGTTATGAACTATAGCCATGACCTAACTTAGTCTACATTGTCATGTAAAAAAGAATTGTTATTCCTGATCTCTGTTTTCCCTTCATTATCAGGCAATAAGGAAAACCGGGATATCTGGCTTTCATCTGATGCAGGCGTTTGCTGTAAGGCGATTTCCTTGCGTTTGTAAGCCGGAATATTTTCCAGTTCCTGTATATTACCACTGCGCAATTTCATACTCAGATCCTTTAAACGCATAATACGTTCGCGTGATTTGCGTAGCTGCTCCTCAATGGTTTCATCGGTTTTATGTTCATCAGCACTAACAACAGGCTCAGGTTCAGCAACTATATTATCCATAACTGTTTCAATATTATGGGTTGTTTCCGGTTCAGCCAGTTTAAAAGTCATTTCAGGCATTTCATTATTATCTGCTGCACCTGAAGGTTCTTCATCCTGAAGGTTATATTTTACAGTTGCCGATGGCTCTGCTTCTGTACTGGCAGCAAACAAATCAAATAATCCGGCTTGCTTCTGCTCTTCCTTTGCTTTGATGTAAGGTTCAGCTACTGCATTAGCGCTTACAGGTGTTATAAACTCATTAACAGGTTTAACTAATGGCGCATCAGGCACCAGCATAGAAACAACTTTTTTGCTGCTGAATTCCTTCTCCCGTTCATCCTTGGTTTGGAAACCGGTAGCTATTATAGTAACGGATAGTTTATCACCTAAAGACTCATCCTTGCAATTACCCCAGATAAGGTCGGCAGCTAAACCTGCTTCTTCTTGTATATAGTCGGTAATAATGCTTACCTCATCCATGGTCACTTCCTTTTCGCCAGAAGTAATATTTAAAAGGATATACCTTGCACCTTCAATTTCATTATCTTTTAACAGTGGTGATGCTAAAGCTCCTTCAACCGCTTTTAAAGCACGGTTCTCACCTTCGGCAGAACAACTACCCATGATAGATACGCCACTGTCTTTCATTACAGTGCGCACATCTTTAAAGTCGACGTTTATATAACCCGGCAAGGTGATAATTTCGGCGATGCCTTTAGCTGCTGTTGTTAAAATATCATCAGCTTGTGCAAATGCCGAACCCAACGTAAGGTTACCAAATATCTGGCGCAGCCTGTCATTAGAGATCACTAAAAACGAATCGACATATTTCTTCAATTCTTCCATCCCTTCTTCGGCCTGCATTTTACGTCGCTTACCTTCAAAAGAAAAAGGAGTAGTGATAATACCTACTGTTAATATGTCCAGCTCACGGGCAGCTTTGGCAATTATAGGGCTTGCGCCTGTACCTGTGCCACCCCCCATTCCGGCTGTTATAAAAAGCATTTTGGTATTAACACCCAACATCTGCTTTATATCGTCAATATTTTCTATAGCTGAATTTTTCCCAACCTCGGGTATAGAGCCAGCGCCCATACCTTCTGTAAGACTGGCTCCTAACTGTACTTTGTTAGGTATCGGACTTAACTCCAGCGCTTGCGCATCTGTGTTGCAAATTATAAAGTCAACTCCGGTAATACCTTGCTTGTACATGTGGTTTACCGCATTACCACCACCGCCGCCAACACCAATAACTTTGATGATGGACGACTTTTCTTTTAACATTTCAAAATGCATAATCCTAATTTTCAGTTATATGTAATTTGACGAAGATTTATATTTCACCATTGTAATTTATGCCTTTTTCCACAATGTTTTTCCACAAATGTTTAAAATGTGGAAAAGTTAACCTTTGTGAATAATTACTTTAGAAAATCTTCATCTTTAATATCGTCCTTAATGAACTTCTTTCCGCTTTCTAATATTTTACCTAATAACCCAAACTTGCGTTCCTCGGTATATTTTGATTTTTCAACTTTTATCGAAGCCGGCGCTTTTTCTACGGCATCCATATATTCCATTTTTTGGATACCCTTTATTAACAACCCTATACCCGTTGCAAAAGTTGGGCTTTGCATCTCCTCGTAAACATTTTTGGGCAATACCTCATTTTTTGCAAGATGCTCGTTAGGATAACCTACCCGGCAATCCAAACCAGTAACAAACTCTACCAGTTGAGGTAAATGCTTTAATTGAGCGCCGCCACCTGTTATTACAATACCGGCTATTAGTTTCTTTTCATAACCTGATGACTTGATCTCATAATATACATGCTCAACAATTTCTTCCATCCGGGCCTGTATTACAAACGCCAGGTTCTTTACAGATATTTCTTTAGGTTCACGGCCTCTTAATCCAGGAACGCACACAATCTCATTCTCTTTATTTTCTTCCGCCAAAGCTGACCCAAACCTTACTTTTAACTGTTCAGCAATGTTTCTCATTACAGAGCAGCCTTCACGGATGTCTTCTGTAACGCTATTGCCTCCAAAAGGAATAACGGCGGTATGGCGTATAATACCTTCATGAAAAATAGCTACATCCGTTGTGCCACCGCCAATATCAACCAACACCACACCCGCTTCTTTTTCTTCCTCGCTTAAAACAGATTCTGAGGAAGCCAACGGCTCCAGTATTAGTTCCTGGCTCTCTAAATCAGCTTTATTTACACATTTAACAATATTTTTTATAGCCGTAACCTGACCGGATATGATATGGAAATTAGCTTCCAGCCGTACGCCTGCCATACCAATCGGATCCTTAATTCCCGGCTCGCTGTCAACCGTAAATTCCTGCGGTAAAACATGGATGATCTCCTCGCCGGGAGGCATCACCAGGTTATACATATCTTCAACCAGTTTATCAATATCCTTACGTGATATCTCTGATTGTAAGTCACGGCGGGTTATCAGGCCACGATGTTGCAAACTTTTAATATGCTGACCTGCTATACCCACGTTCACTACCTTTATCTCCACGTTTGATTGTGTTCCTGCAATATCAACTGCCTGCGTAATACCATTTACAGTTTTATCAATATTTGAAACCACGCCGCGGGTTACACCCGCCGATTCGGCCTTTCCGATTCCCAGTATTTCTATCTTCCCATTCTTGCTGCGGCGACCAACAATTGCACAAATTTTAGTGGTGCCAATATCCAGCCCCACTACAATTGGCGAACTTTTTTCTGGTGTCGAACTCTTGTCCATATTAATTCTTAATTAGAGATGTGTCTTTCTTTAACTTTGTTGAATCAGACGCGGCAGTTTTATTTTTTGCCGAATCCTTTTTCATATCATTTTTTACCCCTACCACCTGATTCGCGTACTTTAAATTAATTATTTTATAAGCATCCCAACCTACTTGCGGCAGCGCCTGCTTATAAAACACCTTAAGGTTATTAAATTTAATGGCCAGCGAATCGGCATTACCCAGCAATATCCGCTGGTTACCAACCCTTGGAATCAATTCAATTTCATGAGCCTGATTTACATATATCTGCGCTATCTGCGCGGTCCAAAGCGAATCCTTCATTATAAAATCGGCTGTTTTAAAAACTTCCCTGGCCAATAGCGTATGCAATGTATCAACCTTACCGCCAAACGGTTCCTCAATAAACCCATTGGCTGCTATTACCTGTGCCGTAAAGTTTATAGACAGCGGCAGCTTTAAACCATGCTGATCAACATAAAAATCCTGATCAAACTGATTCATAATACGCAACATGGGTTGCCTCTGGCCAATCTCTATATAAATAATACCGTCCATATCAGCATATACTTTCGCATTCTCAACAAAAGGATTAGCATTTAACTTTTTTTCCAGGTTGTGGATGTTAATATTCTCCATTTTACGGCCAATTAAATTATGGCTGCTTACCTTTAAAATATGATCAACTTCCTGCTTATCAATAAAATACTGATTTCCAGGTATATATATTTTTACATCCTTACAAACAACTTCTGATTTCTTTATTTCAATAAAACTCATTAGCACTACCACCCCACCCAGGCTAACAACCCAGGCAAAGCCTATTGCTATATACTTCCAAATACGTTGCTTAAACATTTTCCAAAGCATTTTTTAATGGTTGAACCAACTGGTCAATATCACCCGCACCTACGGTTAAAAGCAACTCAGGTTTTTCGGCTTTTACTTTATCAATAGCTTCTTGTTTACCATACTTGTTTTTATCCACCAATTTCATTCTGTCTAATATCATGTCTGAATTTACCCCAGCAATCGGCAGTTCACGTGCGGGGTAAATATCAAGAATCATCAACTCATCGCTCATATCCAGCACCTCTGCAAACCCATCGGCAAAATCACGTGTACGGCTATATAAATGCGGTTGAAAAATTGTTGTGAGTTTTTTACCGGGATATAGCCGTTTTATTGATGATATACTGGCACGTAATTCTTCGGGGTGATGAGCATAATCATCAATAAAAATATGTTCATCATTTTTTACGATATATTCAAACCTCCGTTTTACCCCTTTAAATGATCCTAAAGCATTTTTTATGGCCTCCGTATCAACATCTAAACGTAAAGCGGCTTCAATAGCTGCTACCGCGTTTTCGATATTATGCAAACCTGCTATACCCATTTTAATATTGGGGATAGTAATTGAACTATGCGCGAAATCAAAGTAAAAATCACCATTCTCAATCCAGATATTCGTAGCCATGGCATCAGCCTCTCCATTAATGGAATAGGTGAACCCTTTATTTAACGGCAAGCCGTCACGATGGATCAATGTGCCACCCAATTTAATTTGCGATGCGAATAATTTAAACGATTCGGTTAGTTGCGCATGATCGCCGTATATATCCAAATGATCGGCATCCATTGAGGTAATGATAGCTATATTCGGATAAAGGCGAAGGAATGAGCGATCATATTCATCAGCTTCAACCACTACAATATTACTGCTGCCAAACAGTACGTTGGTTTGATAATTGGATGAAATGCCCCCTAAAAATGCAGAACAATCTATACCTGAATCCTTCAGTATATGCGCAATCATACAGGATGTAGTGGTTTTGCCGTGCGTGCCTGCAACGGCCACTGTAAACATGCCTTTACTGATGATACCCAGCACCTGTGAGCGTTTGAACAGTTCAAATCCCTTCTTTTGGAAAAAATCCAGAATTTGTGAATCCTTAGGAATTGCCGGAGTATAAATAATCAGTGTATTCGGGTCATTGTCTCTGAAGCTTGTAGGTATCCGTTCTTTATCGTCTTCAAAAACCACCTGTATGCCTTCATTGTGCAGTTGGTCTGTTAAATCAGTAGGCGTTTTATCATAACCGCAAACAATACAGCCAATATGATTAAAATACCGGGCAAGGCCGCTCATGCCAATGCCGCCTATTCCAATCAAATACACACGTTGTATGTTGCGTAGTTCCATTTTCTTTTTAAAAAGGCTCTCTCCGTTTAAAAGAGAGCCCCGAGATTTAATTGTTAATTGTTATTTGAATAACCTCTTTCGCAATAACTTCATCAGCATTGGGCATAGCCATTTTGCCAATATTATCACTTAATTTTTTTTGTTTTTCTTTATCATTTAAAAGCTCAATGGCTTTATCTACTAATTTCATTTCGGCATCCCTGTCTGCAACAAAAACGGCTGCATGCTCCTGCACCAGTGCCAATGCATTTTTGGTTTGATGGTCCTCAGCCACATTGGGTGAGGGCACCAGGATAATCGGCTTTTTTACCACACATAGCTCTGCAATGGTGCCTGCCCCTGCCCTTGATATGATCAGATCAGCAGCTGCATAAGCCAGGTCCATACGGTTTACAAACTCCATTACGTGAATATTAGGATGATAATTTTCTCCCAATTGCTCCATAATGCTTTTATAATAGAATTTACCTGTTTGCCATATCACCTGTATATCGGCTGCAATCAGTTTATCCAATCCTGCCTGTATACTGTTATTTAATGTGCGTGCACCTAAACTGCCGCCGGTTATTAATATTGTTTTTTTAAAGGCCGATAATTTATACAGTTCCAAAGCCTGCATTTGTTTTCCGGCAATTAAAACCGATTCCTGCCTTATCGGGTTACCCGTTTTAATGATCTTATCTACAGGAAAAAACTGCTCCATCCCATCAAAAGCCACACATATTTTTTGGGCCTTTTTTCCCAGCCATTTGTTAGTTATTCCGGCATAAGAGTTTTGCTCCTGTATTAAATAAGGTATTCGTTTTAATGATGCCGCATATAATAAAGGGCCTGAAGCATATCCGCCAACACCAACCGCGGCATCGGGTTTAAAGTCCTTAATAATAGCCAGCGATTTTTTTAAGCTTTTAATCAGCTTAACCGGGAACAGCAGATTTTTCCATATGGATTTACGCTGGATGCCCTGGATATCTAAACCAATTATTTTATACCCTGCCGCCGGCACCTTCTCCATCTCCATGCGGCCATTAGCGCCAACAAACAATATCTCAGTAGCCGGATCCAACTTTTTCAAAGCATTGGCAATAGCAATAGCAGGGAAGATATGTCCTCCTGTTCCGCCACCGCTAATGATTATCCTTTTGCCTGTTGATTTCACCGTTATTACTTTTGATTACCCTTGTTTTTTTATTGATAGACTATAATAGTCTATGGCCTTTTTATTTATTTTTTTATTTCATCCGCACATTTGCATATCTGTACATCCGCACATTATACTGCTTCCCTTATCTCTCCAACTACCACCTTCTTTGGTTCATCAATATCCCTGCTAACAGATAGTATGATACCAAAAGCTATACTGGTAAATAATATAGATGTACCCCCCATGCTTACAAACGGCAATGGCACACCCGTTACCGGACCAAGCCCAACTGCTACCGCCATATTAGCAAACGCCTGTATAGTTAAACTAAAGCTTAATCCCGCCGCTAATAACGCGCCGAACGCTTTTGGCGCCCGGGTTACAATTTTTATACAGCGGTATAATAAAAACAGGTAAATACCTATCAATGTTATGCCACCCATTAAACCATACTCCTCTACTATAATGGCATAAATTTCATCAGAGTAAGCCTCAGGCAAATAATTCACCTCGTTGCTTTTGCCCGGCCCTTTGCCAAAAATTCCGCCTGTAGCTATCGCAATTTTTGCATGATCAGCCTGAAACGATTTATCCGGATTAGCAGCCTCAGGATGCATGAAAGTATGAATACGTGATATATAGGTATGACGCCTCGGACCTAAAAATATAACTCCGGCTAATAGCACTGCACCTGCCAAACAAACTATCGCAATTTGTTTAATACTGATACGGCCAATTATTAACAACAAAACACTTACACCAAACAGCATTAACGCTGTTGAAAGGTTAGCTAAGGCTATTAATATAAACACCACGCATACCGCGCCCATTATGGGAATAAATGATTGCTTTACATCTTTTATATTTTCCTGCTTGCGCGATAAGGAACGGGCCAGGTAAGTGATCAAAGCCAGTTTAGCCAAATCGGAGGTCTGGAAACTAAGTCCGGTACCGGGTATAGCTATCCAACGGCTGGCTTCGTTTACATGGCTTCCAAAAAGTAGCGTGTAAAGTAACAAAGGAACTGTAATGATCATCAACAGCTTTGATATACCGGAATAGTATCGGTAATCCAGCTTATGTGAAATATACATTAATACAATTCCCCCGATTACCATCGCCAGGTGTTTCATCAAAATAGATTCCACACCTACACCCCGCTTGTAAGCAAGCGTACCTATAGCGCTGTAAACAGACAGCAGGGAAATAAGAGAAAGCAGTATGACCACAAGCCATATCCATTTGTCTCCTCTTACGCTACTGATTAATTGATTCATACTCTTGTTTGATATTCAATTTATTT
>JAQBOY010000244.1 GCA_028287805.1 Mucilaginibacter sp. | reverse complement strand
CTACATTTAAGGTAAACTCATCGGCCGGAATAATACCGGTGCCGGTCATTAAAAAAGTACCGTTCGGGAAATCCATTTCTTTAAACAGGTAAGCTACCAGCTCGGTATGCTTGCGTTTCATCTGGTTAATGGAGATTTCCTCGGTAAAGGCCACCCGGGCGTTTCTTAAAATTTCAATGCTGATGCGGGTATCCGGGTCAATCGGTGTTTGGCTAACATACAAACAGGGCCCGATGGCTGCCGCCCCGTTATAGGACTTGGCCTGCGGCAGGTACAGCGGGTTTTCCCCCTCAATATCCCTTGAGGACATGTCATTCCCGATGGTATACCCCTCAATGGTTCCTTCCGAACAGATAAACAGGGTAAGCTCCGGTTCGGGCACGTTCCATTTGGAATCCCTGCGGATGCGCACCGGGGCACCTGAGCCCACGGTACGGTAGGCCGGCGCTTTAAAAAAAAGTTCGGGGCGTTCCGCGTCATAAACACGGGCATAAAAATCACCGCCTTTGGCATCTTTGGATTCTTCTATGCGGGCTTCCCGGCTGCGGAAATAAGTAACGCCTGATGCCCATACTTCCTGGCTGGAGATGGGTGCCAGCAGGCCGGTCTGAACCGCCCCGGCTAATGCAGGGTCGGCCCTCAGGTTGTTGATTTCTTCGCTGATCTTCGCAAACAGATGCTGACGGTTGATAAACTTATCCCAGCTGGATTCTCCGGCAACAAAAAAACGCTCATTATCATTAATAATAATGCCTTGGTTGGTATTATAAATTTTCATTCTTATTTAGGTCTGAAATTTGGTTCAATATAGTGTTTTATGATTATTTTATTGAAAATATCAAATTAGGGTTCTATAATTGTAATCGATTGCAATATTGGAAACAATTTCAGTAAAATAAAATGTATATTAATTTTTATTAGACATTAAAATGATTGTTATTTATGTACTAAGTTATAAGTTTGCCGTTATTAATAGAAAGGGTACTAGGCATTTGCGTTAAAGCGGGTTTTATTAAGGGTTAGAAATAAGTGATTTAACAAAGTAAATGCCGGTGTTCTAAAGATAGCATAGAATTAATACAATGTTGCTATTTAATAAAAAATACATGTTACTTTTGTTTGGTTTAACGATAGGTCAGCATTAGTATTATAACGAAAAATCTTTAAAATAAATAATTAAATTCGGTGCTGATTTAAGTATAACATCGATTGCGGCACATTTATTACCCGCCTTATAATTAATATGAAAAATGATCCTTCCCAATTAAAAGTTCTTTCTATTGATATAGGAGGCTCACATGTTAAAGCTACCATATTGAATAATAAAGGCGATCTTCAAATGGATTATGAGAAAGTGGTAACACCTTCGCCAGCTAATCCTGAAAACATGATTGCCGCTATTAAAAACCTGGTAAGTAATTTTCCGCCGTATGATTGTGTATCGGTTGGTTTTCCGGGGTATATTAAAAACGGTGTAGTAAAAACTGCGCCTAACCTGGGAACAGATTTTTGGACCGATTTTGACCTGCGTGAAAAATTGAGCGAGGCATTAAATAAACCCGTACAGGTGGTTAATGATGCTGATATGCAGGGATTAGGGATAGTAAGCGGTAAGGGATTTGAATTAGTGATTACGCTGGGAACCGGCTTTGGAACAGCATTGCTTTCGGATGGACAGTTACTACCGCACCTGGAACTGGCCCATCAGCCCATTACCAAAAACAACACTTATGATACTTACATAGGTGAAAAAGCATTAGAAAAAATAGGCAAAAGAAAGTGGAATCACCGGTTAGAAAATGTTTTGGCAATTTTAAAAACAGTTTTTAATTATGACCATTTATATATTGGCGGCGGTAACGCGCGCAAAGTAAATTTTAAACTGGACGATAACGTTAAGCTCGTATCAAATGAAGATGGTATAAAAGGCGGGGCAAGGTTATGGTTAACAGACGACACACAAGAGCCAGGTACGGCAATCAAAAAAAGAAAATCACCAACAATTTTATAATACACTAAAATGGATTCAAAAAATCAAAACATTGAGGAGTTAGGAATTAATACAGTAAGAGTATTGTCGGCAGATGCTGTACAAAAAGCAAACTCCGGTCACCCGGGTACTGCTATGGCATTGGCGCCGGTAGGGCACGTACTTTGGAAAGAGTTTTTAAATTATAACCCTAAAAATCCTGATTGGGCAAATCGCGACAGGTTTATATTATCTGCCGGGCATGCCTGTATACTGCAATACAATTTTCTGCACCTTGTTGGATACGATATTTCATTAGATGATATTAAAAATTTCAGGCAATTGCACAGCAAAACTGCTGGTCACCCTGAATATGGATTAGCGCCCGGCATTGATGTAACAACCGGCCCTTTGGGACAAGGTTTTGCCAATGGCGTAGGCTTCGCTATTGCTCAAAAGCATTTGGCAGGCCGCTATAATAAGCCTGGATTTAACGTATTTGATTATCATATATACGCTATTTGCAGCGATGGTGATATGATGGAAGGCGTAACATCTGAAGCTGCTTCATTAGCAGGCCATTTAGAGTTGGGTAACATTATCTATATCTATGATGACAATAAAATATCTATTGAAGGCAGTACAGATATCTCCTTTAATGAAAATGTAGACGAGCGCTTTAAAGCTTATGGATGGCATGTACAATCTGTTGATGATGCCAACGATATTAATGCGATATCATTAGCATTAAGAAATGCCAAAGCTGAAACTCAGAAGCCATCTTTAATAAGGGTACGTTCATTAATAGCTTATGGCAGCCCTAATAAATCAGGTACTGCAGGTTCACACGGTTCTCCGCTGGGAGCTGACGAAGTAAAGCTGGTTAAAGAATTTTTTGGGTTCGATCCTGAAAAATCATTTGTTGTACCTGCCGAAGTAGCCGAATATTATAAGAAAATAGGCGAAAGAGGAATTGCTTACGAAAAGAAATGGAATGATCTTTTTGCAGCTTACAAAGAAAAATTTCCTGAATTAGCTGCTGAATATGAATTAGCAAGCAGTGGTAAACTGCCTGAAGGATGGACAGCTAAATTACCGGTATTTAAAGGGTCTGATCCTAAAATGGCCACCCGTCAGGCATCAGGTAAAGTATTAAATGCAATTGCAGGCAGCTTCCCTGGTTTAATAGGCGGTGCGGCTGACCTTGCGCCATCTACCGAAACTAACCTGAAAGAATACGATTCCTTTACCTCTGAAAATCGTAACGGACGTAATTTCCACTTTGGTATTCGTGAACATGCCATGGGCTCAGCCCTGAATGGTATGGCATTAACCAAAGGTGTTAGGCCTTTTGGTGCAACCTTCCTGATGTTTTCAGAATATATGCGCCCGCCAATCCGTTTAGCGGCTATCATGAAGATAAATCCGATATTTGTTTACACGCATGACAGTATTGGTTTGGGCGAGGATGGTACAACCCACCAGCCTATTGAACAATTGATATCGTTACGTTCTATTCCGAATATTACGCTTATACGCCCGGCAGATGCAAATGAAACCTCACAAGCATGGCGTGTAGCTATGGAGCATAAAGGCGGACCAATTGTATTGGTATTTACCCGCCAGGGATTGCCGGTTATTGACCAGGAAAAATATGGCAAAGCCGAGAATTTAGAAAAAGGCGCTTATATATTATCAGATAGTGATACAACACCGCAGGTAATATTAATGGCAACCGGTTCAGAAGTAGCTTTAATTATGCAGGCACAAGCAAAATTAAAGGAAGAAGGAATTGCCGCACGCGTGGTAAGCATGCCTTCGTGGGAGTTGTTTGAAAAACAGGATGCTGCTTATAAAGAACAAGTATTCCCTAAAGCCATTAAAAAACGTTTGGCTGTTGAAATGGCATCACCGCTGGGCTGGCATAAATATGTAACCGATGAAGGTGATACATTATGTATGACAACTTTTGGTGAATCTGCCCCGGCAGAAGATTTGTATAAATTTTTCGGATTTACCGTTGATAATGTAGTGGCAAAAACGAAAGCGCTTTTATAGATTTGAGTATTGGGATATGAGAGGTGAGATAGGTCATTATTAGCCATCTTCAATCTCATATCTCATCTCACGTCTCAAATCTAAAAACAATGAATTGGCAAAGCGACATTATAAAAAATCTGACCTGGTCTGACACCATCATAAACAAAGAGGCAAAGCAAAAAGTTGCTGACAAAATTGCCGATAAAGTAAAAGATGGCGATGTATTGGGAGTGGGTTCGGGCTCAACAGTTTATATGGCCCTGTTTGCAATTGCTAAAAAGATAAAAGCGGAGCAATTAAATATCAAAGCTATACCAACTTCTATAGAGATTAGCATAGCTTGCAGTAATTTGGGTATCCCGTTAACCAGCATGTTTGAAAACCGGCCCGACTGGTTATTTGACGGTGCCGATGAAGTTGACCCTAATAAAAGTTTAATTAAAGGGAGGGGTGGCGCGTTGTTTAAAGAAAAGCTGTTAATCAGCTCAAGCCCTGTAAACTATATTATTGTTGATGACACGAAACTGGTAAATAAGTTAGGTTCAAATTTTCCGATCCCGATTGAAGTTTTTCCGGGAGCATTATTGCATGTGGAGGAACAACTGAAGGAACTTGGAGCTGATAGTCTTTCTTTAAGGCCTGCAAAAGGTAAGGATGGCCCGGTTATTACAGAAAATGGGAATTTGTTATTAGATGCCCGGTTTTATGAAGTTGCGGATGATTTGGAGCTTAAAATAAAATCAATTACCGGTGTTATTGAAAGCGGGCTTTTTATAAAATACAACGTGGAAATTTTAGTTGCATAAGGCCTAATTAAATAGGAATATTGGGTGACAATAGATGGTACACTTATTGACCGATAAAAGTATACAGGTTCAAATGAACAAGTAGTTAAATTAAAAATTAAATCAAAATGGAAATAAATAAAGTAAAACAAATACACAGTTTCGGCCAAAGCATTTGGCTTGATTTTATCGACCGTGAGATCATCAAAACCGGTAAACTTAAAAAACTTATCGATGAGGATGGTGTAAGAGGCGTTACCTCGAATCCGGCCATTTTTGAAAAGGCAATTACCAGCAGTTCTGATTATGACGAGGATATTCGCACCTTATCTGATAGTGATAAAAAAACTGAAGATATCTTTTTTGAACTGGCAGTAAACGATATACAAAAGGCATGTGACCTGTTTGATGGTGTGTATAATGAAGGTGTTGTAGGTGCTGATGGTTATGTTAGTCTGGAAGTTTCTCCATTTTTGGCATTAGATACCGAAGGAACTACCAAACAAGCGCTTGAGCTTTGGAAAAAAGTGAATCGTAAAAACGTAATGATAAAAATTCCGGGTACTAAACCAGGCTTAGCGGCTATCCGCAATTCAATTGGCCATGGTTTAAATATTAATGTTACCCTGTTATTTGGTTTACCCCGTTACGAGGAAGTAACCGAAGCGTATATATCAGGCTTGGAGGATCATTTAGCTGCCGGGCATTCTGTTGAGCATATTTCATCAGTAGCCAGCTTCTTTTTGAGCCGTATTGATGTGTTAGTTGACCCTATGCTTGACGAAAAAGGTTTAGGTGACTTGAAAGGCGAAGTAGCCATCGCGTCAGCTAAAAAAGCGTACGAAATTTATAAACGAGTATTTAGTGGTGAGCGCTGGGAAAAACTAGCAGCCAAAGGCGCTAAGCCACAGCGTTTATTATGGGCAAGTACCAGCAGCAAGAACCCGGCATTTAAAGATACCAAATATGTTGAGGCGTTAATTGGCGCTGATACCGTTGATACCGTTCCTTTGGAAACTATTGAAGCATTCCGTGATCATGGTGTTGCAGCTAATACTTTAGAACAAGGTTTGGATAAAGCAACTGAAACGTTAAACAGGCTTAAAGCTGCCGGAATTGATATTAATCAAATCACTCAAAAATTAGAAGATGAGGGTATTGATAAATTCAACAAGCCATTTGAAAAATTATTGAAAGCTATTGAAGATCAAGAAGAGAAGGTAAAGTAATTTCGCTGATGGAAACCAACGATATTAAGATACTCTTCTTTGACATAGGCGGTATACTACTCACTAATGGTTGGGGCCATGAGTCGCGCAAGCTGGCTGCTGAAAAATTTGGCCTTGATTATGAAGAAATGAAGGAGCTGCATACCTTCATTTTTAATGTATATGAAAGCGGCAGCATTACGCTTGATGAATATCTGGACACGGTGGTATTTAATCATCCGAGAGATTTTCCGAGAGAGGATTTTAAGGAGTTTATGTTTCAGCAGTCTGTTGAGCTACCAACGCTGCAATGGCTTAAAGAATGGAAAAAAGATTGCGGTTTCCGCATAATATCCATTAATAACGAAGGTAAAGAACTTAATGACTACCGTGTAAAGAAGTTTAAGCTGCATGAGTTTTTTGATGCCTTTGTATCTTCATGCGAGGTTAGCCTTCGTAAGCCCGACCCTCGTATATGGCAACTGGCTATGGGTATAGCGCAGGTAAGCCCCAATCAATGTGTTTATTTCGACGACCGCATTATGTTTGTAAAAGCGTCAGAAAAATTGGGCATCAGTTCTTTTCATCATACCAGCCTGGAATACACTCAAAAAATACTCGAAAATCTAAAAGAAAACCACAACAAATAATATGAGTGCAACAGATAAATATGATTTCGGCATGATTGGCCTTGGTACCATGGGCCGTAATTTATTGCTCAATATGGGAGACCACGGCGTTAAAGGCGCCGGATTTGACAAAGATGCCTCAAAAGGCGCTTTACTTGAACAGGAAAGTACGCATAAAAACCTGAAAGGCTTTAGCGATGTAAAGGAATTTGTAGCCTGTTTAAATACACCCAGAGCTATAATGATGCTGGTACCGGCAGGTAAAATTGTTGATGACGTAATTGCAGAATTACTGCCTTTGTTAGACAAAGGCGATATTTTAATTGATGGTGGAAACTCTCATTTTACCGATACTAACCGCAGGGTTAAAGAGCTGGAATCAAAAGGATTTCATTTTTTTGGTATGGGAATTTCTGGTGGGGAAGAAGGAGCGCGTAAGGGCCCGAGCATGATGCCCGGCGGCGATAAAGATGCCTATAATGTAATGAAGCCTATTTTAGAAGCTATTGCAGCTAAGGTAGATGGTGCGCCATGTGTAACCTATATTGGTCCCGGTGCATCAGGCCACTTTGTTAAAATGGTGCATAATGGTATTGAATATGGTATTATGCAGTTAATAGCCGAAACCTATGAAATACTTAAAAAAGGGTTAAAGCTGGATAACGCAGCTATAGGTAAAGTTTTTACCGAATGGAACGAAGGCAGATTACAATCCTTCCTGTTAGAAATAACTAAGGATATTTTTGCTTACAAAGCTCCCGGAACTGATCATTTGCTGCTGGATGATATTAAAGATGAAGCACGCGCCAAAGGTACCGGCAAGTGGACATCACAGGTAGCAATGGATCTGCAGGCGCCTATGCCAACTATTGATACGGCAGTTTCCATGCGTGATCTTTCCAAATATAAAGCCCTGCGCGAAAAAGCAGCAGGTGTGTATAGTAAGGTAGAGCCGGAACTAAAAGTTGATACTAATGAGTTTCTGAAATCATTAGAACAGGCGTTTTATTTTAACATGATTATTACTTACGCGCAGGGTATGCATTTATTATCAAATGCTTCTGAAGAGTATAAGTATGAATTAAAATTAGACGAGATAGCCAAAATATGGCGCGGTGGTTGTATTATACGGTCGGAGTTTTTGAATGACATTTATAATGCCTATCAAAAAGATGCAAAACTTGCGCATTTATTATTAGATGGTGAAGTTGCAAAGATCATTACAGAAGTTGTACAGGGAAGCCGTACTGTAGTGTCTGCAGGTACTGCTGCCGGAATTGCCACACCTGGTTACGCCGCTTGTTTAAGTTACTTTGATGCTTTCCGCAGTAAAAGAATGCCTTCAAACCTGATTCAGGCACAGCGTGATTACTTTGGTGCGCATACTTATGAGCTAATAGGTAAAGAAGGAACATTCCACACGCAGTGGGTGCCTAAAAGTTAATCTGTTTTTATTTAGCCAAAACACAATGTCATGAGCATAAACATCAAATCACAAGCTACCATATTCGTTATTTTTGGAGGTACAGGCGACCTTAACGCCCGTAAACTGGCTCCTGCTTTATATAATTTATTTTTGGATGGTTGGTTGCCCGAAAAGTTTTCAATTATAGGTACTGGTAGAACACCTCTTACTGACGATCAGTTCAGAACAAAGCTTCTGGATGATATTAACCAGTTTTCGCGTAGCGGAAAAGCGGAAAAAGCCAAATGGGAGGTATTTTCAAAAAATATTTATTACCAGGTATCCGATATCAATGATTCAGAAACTTATAAAGAGTTTGGTAAACGTGTAGAAGCACATAATGCAGATTGGAAAACTAAATCCAATGTGATCTATTACCTTGCTGTATCGCCTAACTTTTTCCCTATTATCGCTTCAAATATTTCAAAAGCTAAATTGGCTGCTGATCCCGAAAAAGTAAGGATAGTTATTGAAAAGCCTTTTGGGCATGACCTGGAGTCATCTAAGGAACTCAATAAATTATTATCAGGCATTTTTGATGAACGTCAGATATACCGTATTGATCATTACCTGGGTAAAGAAACGGTTCAAAATATAATGGCATTCAGGTTTGCGAACTCTATTATGGAACCTTTATGGAACCGTAATTATATTGAGCATGTGCAAATATCAGTTACCGAGCAATTAGGCGTTGAGGAACGTGGCGATTATTACGATGGGGCAGGCGCTATGCGCGATATGATACAAAACCACTTGTTACAATTGCTTTGCCTGGTGGCCATGGAACCGCCGGTTAACTTTAGCGCTGATGAAGTGCGTAACCGTAAGGTAGATGTATTAAGAGCCATGCGCAGGTTTAGTCCGGAGGATGTACGTAATTCTGCCGTTAGAGGGCAATATGCCAGCGGATGGATGCAGGGTAAAGAAGTACCCGGTTATCGTAAAGAGCCAAAGGTAAACCCGGAGTCGAATACAGAAACATTTGCAGCTGTAAAGTTTTTTGTAGACAACTGGCGGTGGCAGGGTGTGCCGTTTTACTTGCGTACCGGCAAGCGTTTACATCAGTCGGCATCTATTATTACCATACAATTTAAAGATGTGCCGCATTTGGTTTTCCCTACTGAGGCCGCGGAAAGTTGGCAGCAAAACCGGTTGATTATTAGTATTCAGCCAGAAATGAGCATACGCATTCAGGTGCAGGCCAAGCGCCCGGGACTGGATATGGTTTTAAATGCTGTTGATATGGTATTTGATTATAAAGGCACGTATACTACCCAAGCACCAGAAGCTTATGAAACCCTTTTATTAGATACGATGCTGGGTGATCAAACCCTGTTTATGCGTGGCGATCAGGTAGAAGAAGCATGGGCCTTAATTATGCCAATTTTACATACCTGGGTAAATAAGAAAAGCTTGAACTTCCCTAATTATTCAGCCGACTCATGGGGGCCGGAAGCTGCGGAAGCACTGATAGCACGTGATGGGTTTACCTGGTTTACATTACCTATTAATGGTAAAAAATAGTAGGGTATGGAATTAAATATTTTTAATAACGAGGAAGAGGTGCTTGATGCACTGGGCGCTTATTTTGTTAAAATAGCACAGCAATCTATTTCCGCTAAGGATAAATTTACTGTTGCCTTATCAGGAGGGAGCTCGCCAAAAAAGTTATATCAACTATTGGCCTCACCTGCTTTTAAGCATGAAGTAGATTGGGATAAGGTTTATTTCTTTTTTGGTGATGAACGGAATGTGCCTAAGGATCATCCCGACAGCAATTACCTGATGGCTAAAAAAGCTTTATTTGATCCTTTGGAAATTAGTACATTAAATATTTTTCCGGTTGATACTTCACTGCCGCCTAAGGAGGCTGCTAAAAAATATGCGGAAGAAATAGAACAGTTTTTTGATGAGGAGGAGTTGAGCTTTGACCTGGTTTTGCTTGGCCTTGGTGATAATTCGCATACTGCGTCGCTATTCCCTCATACAGCAGTGCTTCATGATACTATACCTTCGGTAAAAGAAGTTTTTTTAGAAGATCAGCAGGTATATCGTATTACCATGAATGCGCCAATGATTAATGAAGCGAAACACATAGCATTTTTAGTTTACGGTGAGGCAAAAGCAATTGCTGTACATCATGTATTGGAAGATGAGGAGGATATTGAAAACTATCCAGCTCAATTAATTGATTCAATTATTGGTGAAGTGCAATGGTTTTTGGATGAAGCCGCCGCGGCAGAACTGGAATATAAATAATAATAGCTCTTCTTTTGATATAGATAAAATGAAATAATATGTATAACTTGAACGTTAATATATAAGCGTTCATTATTAATTACTTATTGATTATGAAAAATTTAAAAGTATTAGCTATTGCCCTGTTAGCTACGTTTAGCGTTACTGCCGTAAGTGCTCAAATGGGAGAAAGGCACGTTGTTGTAGTAAAGCACAATCGTCATATAGTGAAACATCGTATAATGTTGCATCACCCCAAAAAATAGCAAAAGGCTTCCTGATAAAATTGGGGAGCCTTTTTCAATAAGGGAAAATTGCATCAATACTGCTTTTCAATTTCTCCATTGCTTGTGTCCTCACAGCAATATTCATAGTATGAATAATAGTTGTTTGTGAGGACACACACAACCGGATGGAGGTTACAGGCACCGGGATGGAGGTTATAAACAGCGAGATGATGGATCAGCACAATAACAAAAAAGGCTCCCTGACAAAATCGGGGAGCCTTTTCCAATAAGGGAAATTGCATCAATACTGCTTTTCCTCCATTGCCTGTATCTTCACAGGCAATATCTATAGTATTTTGATGAATAAATAGTTGTCTGTGAGGACACAGACAACCGGGATGGAGGCACAGACAACCCGGTTGGAGGAAACAGACCACGGGATGATGCATCATCATCACAATAAATAACAGAAAAGGCTCCCTGACAAAATCGGGGAGCCTTTTCCAATAAGGGAAATTGCATCAATACTGCTTTTCCTCCATTGCCTGTGTCTTCACAGGCAATACATAGTATGAATAAATAGTTGTCTGTGAGGACACAGACAACCGGATGGAAGCACAGACAACCCGGTTGGATGGAGGTCATAGACAGCGGGATGATGCATCATCATCACTATGAATAACAAAAAAGGCTCCCTGATAAAATCGGAGAGCCTTTTCAATAAGTTAAGTATGATTAAAGCTTACGTTTAACTTCTACGTTTTCATAGGCTTCAACAATATCGCCTACTTCAATATTATTAAAGTTCTGAATATTTAAACCACACTCATAATTTGCAGAAACTTCTTTAACATCATCCTTAAAGCGTTTTAAGGAAGCCAGTTCGCCGGTATAAATAACTACACCTTCACGAATAATACGTATTTTGCTGTTCCGGGTGATCTTGCCATCCAATACCATACAACCTGCAATAGTACCTACTTTGCTGATCTTGAAGGTTTCACGTATTTCAACATTAGCCACTATCTTCTCTTCAAATGTTGGCGCAAGCATGCCTTCCATTGCCGCTTTTATTTCATTTATGGCGTCATAGATGATAGAGTAAAGGCGGATATCAATTTGCTCCTGCTCGGCCAGTTTACGGGCACTTCCTGAAGGGCGTACCTGGAAACCAATAATGATAGCATCAGATGCGGAAGCCAGCAATACATCAGATTCTGATATCTGGCCAACCGCTTTTGAAATGATATTTACCTGTATCTGCTCAGTTGAAAGTTTCAGTAATGAATCGGACAGGGCCTCAATTGAACCATCCACATCACCTTTAACAATGATGTTAAGCTCTTTAAAGTTACCAACTGCCAAACGGCGGCCGATCTCATCAAGTGTAATGTGTTTTTGTGTACGTAAACCTTGTTCGCGCTGTAATTGTAAACGTTTGTTCGCAATTTCACGTGCCTCAACTTCACTTTCAAGCACATTAAACTTATCGCCTGCCGTAGGAGCACCCTGCATACCCAATACCTGTACCGGTGTTGAAGGGCCTGCAAATTCTACTCTTTGGCCACGCTCATTGGTCAATGCTTTAACACGCCCGCTATAGCAGCCTGCTAATATCGGATCGCCCACTTTTAACCTGCCGGCCTGTACCAATATGGTAGTTACAATACCACGGCCTTTATCTAAAGCTGCTTCAATAACAGTACCAACGGCACGTTTATTCGGATTAGCTTTCAGTTCTAATAACTCAGCTTCCAGCAATACTTTTTCTAACAGCAAGTCAATATTTAAGCCGGTTTTGGCTGATATTTCCTGGGTTTGGTATTTACCACCCCATTCTTCTACCAAAATATTCATGGCAGATAACTGCTCACGTATTTTATCGGCATTGGCGCCTGGCCTGTCTATTTTGTTGAACGCGAAAATAATAGGAGCTCCTGCAGCCTGCGCGTGGTTTATGGCCTCGCGGGTTTGCGGCATCACGCTATCATCAGCGGCAATTACTATAATTACAATATCCGTTACCTGGGCACCCCTTGCACGCATGGCGGTAAATGCTTCGTGACCTGGTGTATCTAAGAAGGTTATTTTTCCCTTATTTTCAGGCAACGTTACTTCATAGGCGCCAATGTGCTGGGTTATGCCCCCGGCTTCTCCGCCTATAACATTTGTTTTACGTATAAAATCAAGCAACGATGTTTTACCGTGGTCAACGTGGCCCATTATAGTTACAATAGGCGCGCGCGGAATAAGATCGTCCGGGTTATCCGGTTGATCAAGGTTGGCTTCTTCATCCTGTGGTTTTACAAACTCTACCTGGTAGCCAAACTCGTCAGCTACAATGCTTAGCGTTTCCGCATCCAGACGCTGGTTAATAGAAACAAACAAGCCAAGGCTCATACAGGTAGAGATGATCTGTGTTACAGAAACATCCATCATGGAGGCCAGCTCATTTGCCGTAACAAACTCGGTAACCTTCAGTACTTTCGACTGTAATTCCTGCTCCATTGCCAGTTCTTCGGCAGTAGCGGCTACATCATCACGTTTTTGGCGGCGAAATTTAGCACGCTGGGCAAACTTACCGGATTTACCGGCGCCGCTTAACCTGGCTAAAGTTGCCTTAATTTGATCTTGTATATCTTTTTCTGATGGTTCTTCCTTAGGGCCGGTATTGGCAGATGCGCTACGGTTCCTGAAATCAGGGCGGTTTGCATTATTATGACCGGGTGCACCGCCACCGGTATTATTACCCCGGTTCCTGAAATCAGGACGGTTAGGATTTATATTTCCCTGTGGAGGATGAGGGGT
>JAQBOY010000236.1 GCA_028287805.1 Mucilaginibacter sp. | reverse complement strand
AACTTTAACAATATGAAAAATGCCATTATTTACGGTTCGGCCCTTGCTTCATTTTGTGTAGAAAAATTCGGCACGGAAAAAATTAAAAATTTAACTGAAAAGGAAATAACTACCCGTATTCAGGAGTTTGTGAGCCTGGCGGCATTTGAGATAGCTTAACCACTAACAAAGATTGTCTCAAATGTATAATCATAACTCAATTATGGTATGGATCAAGTAGCTGATGCTTATAAAAAATGGCTTTACCTGTTTATTGGGTTAGCTGTTTTAATAAATTTAAGCGGCTTGTTTATACCTATTATTGGGCCTGACGGCACCCTGTATGCCAGCATAGCTAAAACTATGGTGCAGCATAATAACTATGTTGAGCTGTTTGCTTTTGGCAGGGATTGGCTTGACAAACCGCATTTTCCTTTTTGGGTAGCCGCGTTTTCATTTAAGCTGTTTGGCTTTAAAACCTGGGCTTATAAGTTACCGGCTATCCTGTTTTTGCTGATGGGTGCTTATTATACCTACCTGTTTGCTAAAAACCTATATAATCAACAAATAGCCTTATGGTCAGTACTGCTATTGCTTACGGCTCAACATATCCTGCTATCTAATAATGATGTACGTGCCGAACCTTATTTAACCGGACTCATTATTGCTTCAGTATATCATTTTTACAGATCCTGCACGCTCAACAACTTCTGGCATTTGCTGGCCGGTTGCCTGTTTGCCGCTTGTGCTATTATGACCAAAGGAATGTTTGCCCTAATACCCATAGGGGGAGCTATAGTGGGCCATTTTATAATTACCCGGCAATGGAAACAGTTATTTAACCTGCGTTGGTTAATGGCTGCAGTGCTCATATTAATTTTCATCCTGCCTGAACTTTATTGCCTTTATGAGCAATTTGACCTGCATCCCGAAAAGGTAATATTTGACCGGCAAAATGTATCAGGTATCAAGTTCTTTTTTTGGGATAGCCAATTTGGGCGTTTTTTTAACACCGGCCCTATTAAAGGTCACGGCGATCCTTTATTTTTTGTACATACTACTTTATGGGCCTTTTTGCCGTGGTCGTTATTACTATTCGCGGCTATTTACCAATTTATTAAAAAAGGCAGTAAAAATGTGAAAGCTACCGAATGGTATTGTATAGGCGGTTCGTTGCTTACCTTCCTGGTATTTTCTGCTTCGAAATTTCAATTACCACATTATTTAAATATCGTATTCCCTTTTTTCGCTATTATCACAGCTCAATATATCTATAATATACGATCTGAAAAAAGCGTCAAAGCTATCCACATTACCCAAACCTTTATTATTGTACTCCTGCTGCTTACAATAGGTGTACTGCAATATTTTTTTCAGTCTGACAGTCTCAACCTATTAACTGGCATTATCTTAATTATACTTATTGTGGCGTTATTATTTTTACCGCAAGCCATAACAAGTCACCCTATTCGTAAAATTGTTTTCAGAACCCTGTTAGCCGCATTTATTGTTAATGTGTATTTGAATAAAGTATTTTATCCGGCGTTAATGCACTACCAGGCAAGTAGTGAGGCAGCGATGTGGATTAACCGAAACAATCCAAAAAAACTCCCATTAGTGGAAATTAGTGACGAGTATATCACCGCAATGGAGTTTTATATTAATGAGCCCGTAATAAATATTAATCCGGATGGAACAGGTCCGCTTCCAAAAGGCTCGTTTTTATTATATGCAACAAGTACAACAATTAATAACTTCAATGCAAAAGGCTGGCATATTCAACCTGTTAAAAAATTTCAGCGTTATTGGGTGAGCCGACTAAAACCTTCCTTTTTAAATAAGGCTACAAGGGCAAAGGAATTAACCACTGTTGAGGTCGTATTGGTGAAACCTTAAGTTAGCGGTGCTTAAAAGGCTATTTGAAAGGTGTGCAAAGGCGCTTCAAAATAATAGCTGAGCGTAAAACTATACTGACTGCAAATATTTTTAGCGATGGTTAGCCCTAAACCAGTACCATCAGAAGCTTTACTTTTTTGAAAACGTTCAAAAATTTCTTTGCTGTTAAGCGACTCTTCATTGCCTGTATTTTGAAATATTAATTTATCTGCAGTAAGATTAATATAAATTTTACCATTAACCCTATTATGTTTTATAGCATTATTAAAAAGATTATTAATTAAAATATCTATAAGGTATTTGCTTGCTGTAATCACCTTATCATCCAACGCATAAGTTATGTCAATCTGCTTGTTTTGCACTAACTCTTGAAACTGCTGGAGCTTTTCGTGTATAATATCTTTTAAATTTAAAATACAATTATCCTGTATCAGGTCATTCTCAATTTTAACCAGCAACAAAAGCGATTGATTTAGGCGGGCCAGCTTATTAATAGCGGTATATATATCATTGATTTGTGAATATTGCTCGGCCTGTAAGGTTTCATCTTGTATAAGTGTATCCAGCTTTGAGGTGACAACCGCTATAGGGGTCATCATTTCGTGTGATGCATTCTCTGTAAAAGCTTTCAGATTTTGATATTCATTTTTCACCCGGGATGACATGGTCAATACCGCGTTATTTAATTCTTTAAATTCATCAATCTTTGTTTCATTTAAATTGGGGCTATTGATATCCGCAATATTAAAAGCCTTTAACTGATATAAAATATGATAAAATGGTTTCCACAATCCAGCCAAAATATACCGGTTTGTAATAAATAATATCAGAAGTAAAAATGCTGTTAATGTAAGGGTGATCAAGGTTATTAGCTGAATCAGATATTCTGTAGCTTCTTTTGATTCTATTAAAATTACTTTATAATTTTCCCCTTTTAAAGTGATTAATCCTACTACTCCACGTCCCGACTCCGTCTTCTTTCCCCTGGGATTGCGATATACGGTATCAAAAAAAACTCTGGCTATTTTCTTCTGATCCGTTTTAATAAAGCTGGTTTGATCTTCATCAAAGTCGACGCTTTTGGGTAAATGTTGATTAATTTTTACATAGCTATTTACCTCTTCTATCTCCTCTGCCAAACTTGTATCCAACTGACTATTAGCTATATAATCAATAGTTGTATAATAAACAATACTGGCGATAAACAATACAGACAGCGTTATTACCAAAGTGGCTTTACTGTATTGAGCGGATAATTTCATCTTATAAAAATTTATACCCTACCCCATAAATAGATTTTATATAATCCTTTTGAGCCGTGTCCATCAATTTTTTCCGGATATTCTTAATATGGGTATATATAAAATTAAAACTATCTATTAAATCAATTTCATCACCCCATAGATGTTCAGCAATAGCATTTTTTGATATTACCTTTCCTTTGTTCGCAATAAAATATAATAACATATCATATTCCTTGCGGGTAAGTACAATAGGGATAGAACTTACTTCTACCTCACGGGCCGGTAAGTTAATGCTGATCTCGTCATAACGCAAAATATTATTGGTATGAA
>JAQBOY010000354.1 GCA_028287805.1 Mucilaginibacter sp. | reverse complement strand
AATAAAATAACATCTACCTTATTAGTTCCAACGGACTATTCGCAAATATGATCAATTGTTGTTTCTGCTGAACTATTGCGCTAAATCAAAATAAAACTTGCAATCTTCAAATATTATCTTTTACTTTGAACAACAAAGTACTTTTAAGTGAAAGATAAAGAACTTCAGGACGAATTGGTCTCCATCCGCAATTTGATGGAGCGTTCCTCAAAATTTATATCCCTCAGCGGATTGTCAGGAATACTGGCAGGTGTTTACGCATTGGCTGGTGCTGGTGTAGCATACTATATAACCAATGATTTTAAAGCAGATGGATCATTGTCAGATTTTTTCTTTTTGGCAAAAACAGTTCCTTATTTAATTGGGATAGCATTAACTGTTTTAGTTGCCTCATTGCTCACCGGGTTGGTGCTAACCTACCAAAAAGCCAAAAGAAAAGGGCAATCGGTATGGGGGAAATCAAGCAAGGCATTATTGTTTCATATGGCAGCACCATTGGTAACCGGGGGATTGCTTATCATCATCTTCGTATACCGTGGATATTTTGGAATAGTGGCCCCGGCATCACTTATATTTTATGGGTTATCACTAATCAGCGCAAGCAATTTCACCTTTACTGATGTAAAGTATTTAGGCTTAATAGAAATTATATTAGGCTTAATAGCTGCTTGCTTTCCGGGCTATGGTTTACTGTTTTGGGCTATAGGGTTTGGGGTACTGCATATTGTGTATGGTATTGTGATGTATTTAAAATACGACAGGTGAAAATTTCCTTTGAACAATTTGATAAAGCCTTTGAAAATCGGCTGCGATTACAGATTATGAGCGTGCTGGTAGTGAATGACCGGTATGATTTTAATTCGCTAAAGGAATTATTGGCTACAACAGATGGTAATTTGGCTTCACATTTAAAAGCCTTAGAAAAAGAAGAATATATTATTGTTCATAAATCATTTTTAGGTCGTAAACCAAATACAAATTATGAAGCAACCGAAAAGGGGAAAAAAGCTTTTAAACAACATTTAGATACGTTGGAAAACTTAATTAAACAACAAAAACAGGTGTAATTTTTTTAATCGTATACTTTGAAATACAAAGTACTTTTTACAACAATGCTATGATAGTAGAACCTGAAAGGCCCAAAGGGCTAATGGATTGGCTCAAGGAGTCGGTAACCGTTAAGTTATTTTTTATAGGCGCATTAATATTAGTGCTCCTTATCCCCTCCTCCTTAGTGCAAAACCTGATCAATGAACGGGCATCACGGCAGCAGGACATGATGAATGATGTATCAGATAAATGGTCTGGCAGCCAGCTAATACAAGGCCCTGTTTTAATGATACCTTACAAAAGACATGTAAAATATACGGATGCCAGCAACCGGGAAGCCTCTAAGGATATGATAGAAAATTTATATATTTTACCAAACAACCTCCATATTAAAGCGAATTTAACAACCCAGATATTACATCGTGGGATATTTGATGTAGCTGTTTATAATACAAAGGCGGTTATATCGGGTAACTTTACAAAAGCCGATTTGAATGCTGTTTCTTTATCTGCCGATCAGCTTTTACCTGATAAAGCTAAGATCATCTTCAGTATATCAGATTTGAAGGGGCTGAAAACAAATCCTGTAATTAAGGCCGCTAACCAACTTTTGGCTACAGAGCCCGTTTTTAATGGTGACACCTTATTTGATAATGGCTTACAGGCTGCAGTTAATTTATCCGGCCTGCTTAATGGAGAACTCCCCTTTAGCTACACGCTTGATTTGAAAGGAAGCCAGGAATTAAACTTCCTGCATTTAGGCAAAACAACAGATGTTGAAGTTAAGGGTGATTGGAGCAGCCCTAGTTTCGGCGGCAGGTATTTACCCGATGAGCGAAAGGTAGATAATAGTGGCTTTTCGGCCAGGTGGAGGATGTTATATTATAACAGGCCTTTTCCGCAACAATGGACAATAGATAATACCTTATTAAAAAATAAGCAGAAAAGTGCGGAAGCAACTTTTGGTTTAAAACTGCGCTTACCCGTTGATCAATATCAAAAAACTACCCGGACAAGTAAATATTCCTTACTGATTGTCCTGCTTACGTTTATTTCATTGTTTTTAACAGAGCTTATCCGCAAACAAAAGATACATGTCTTTAACTATATTTTGATTGGTGCAGCTATGATAATTTACTATTCTTTATTGTTGTCATTTTCAGAACAGATCGGCTTCAATGCAGCCTATTTAGTAGCATCTGTGGCAACAGTTACCCTTATTGCCACGTTTATATCGTCCTTATTAAAAAACCAAAAAGCGGCGGTATTATTTGCAGTCATTCTATCTTTATTTTATACATTCATCTTTGTAATTATACAATTAGAAGACCTTGCGCTAATGATTGGCAGTATTGCTTTATTTATTATAATAGGCATATTAATGTATTTTTCGAGAAAAATTAACTGGGAAAGAAATTAAACCAGCGGTGGCCGGAATAATCGCCGGCCCCGCTATTTTAACAACCGCTAAAGCAATGTATAGCACCCAACTTGTGCTACTCCACGCTTTCTTTTAGCATTACGTACAAATTTGGAGCACCGCCATCAAATTTTTGCGTGTTTACAAAAAAAGTGGGCGTGCCGTTAACGCCACTGCGCATGCCACTTTCAAAATCAGCATTAACTTTTTCCTGTACGATTTCACCCTGCATATCCTGCTCAAATTGATTACGGTTTAGCCCTATTTTGTTAGCCAGCCGGTATAAAAAATCCTCGTCAAGCTGCCGCTGATTTTCATAGATGAGGTTATGCATTTCCCAGTATTTGCCTTGCAAACCCGCTGCTTCAGCCCCGTAAGCTGCAATAGCAGCGTAGGGATGAACCTGCGTTAAAGGGAAATTGCGAAACACAAAACAAATCTGGTCTCCAAATTCCTCTTCTATTTGTTGTATAACCGGGTAGGCCACACCACAGTAGGAACATTGAAAGTCACCATATTCAACAATTTCAACTGTCGCACTATCGGGTCCTTTTATATGATCGGTTTTACTAACCGCGGGTTTTAATACAGCCATATATTTAGCTTTTAGAAT
>JAQBOY010000211.1 GCA_028287805.1 Mucilaginibacter sp. | reverse complement strand
AAAGCCCTTCTTTTATACTTTGCTGCCGCTTAATACTTATATACTCCCGTTCTTTCCCAGGCAGCTTTTTTATAGAAGATTCAAAGCCAGAACCGTACTTATTTAATTGATTCCGGGTAGTAATAAGCGATCTTTTTACACCTTTTATATTGTCATAAATAGCAGTCTTTGTAGATTTTATCTGTTTGTTTACAGGTTCAAATATGGGGTTTTTCTCAGGGGTATTTGACAATAACCTATCCCGCTGTAATTCTAACTTATTAAGCTGGTCTACAAGAGATACAAGTACGGGGTCAGAAATTCCTACTGTTATGGGCGCGCCGCCAGAGCTATTTGGTGAAGTAACATAATTCTGGATCTCATCAACTACCTGTAGCTGTACATTTACCTCATTTAACCGTGAATCGTTATCTTTTACATTTTCTAAATAAAACTTCGAATCTGAAGATATATCTGTAATACCCCTGCTGCTTTTATAACCTTCTACATCTTTTTCTACAGTGGTTAACTCTCCTGATATAGCGCGCAAACGTTCATTGAGGAAATTCAATGTACTGGCAGTTTCTTTATTTTTATATTCAATTGATGCAAAATTATAAGCTGTAATTATTCCATTAACTATATCTTCACCTCTTTCCGGTACAACGTCCCGTATTCTTAGCTCTGTTACAGAGGTTTCCTCATTTGGTAAATAAGCATTGAAAACACCAATATAATTATCAATAACATTTTCCGGATTATACAAATTAATGCGAATGGTATGGCCGATGTAGTTTTTTAAATTAGGGGTTGGTTCTAATTTCCAATATCCCCAGGTACTTTTTAACAAACTTCCAAAAGAAAATGTATTTGCTGAATGGGGCTGCTTAATAATGAAGTTATTTTCATCCTTAATTATAATTTCCAAAGAATGCCCCCAAACGTCATCCGATGGCTTAAGTAAGTTAAAGCGTACCGGCGTTGTGGCATAAATATCATTATTTTTTAATTCCTCCACTACTTCATACCTCGTCCACAATTGAAGATGATAAACAACTTTTTTCATTAAAGTTCTTGATTTCAATATTTCAATTTCATCATTTGCATTTTTTGAGTTTTTAAAAACATCATGATCATCACCTTTTTGATCATTTTTCTCATCTTTAATTAAAAATTCCGCTCTAACTACATAAACAGCATCCAAAGATTTAAGATACAGGTATGCCAATCCCATGCATATAAAAATGCTAAGAAGAAAAAGGGGCCAGTAAAACAAGTAACTGGAAATTTTATCCCGCAAATTTTCAAGATTATCACCATTTAGGGATTCCTGATTAGCCGGAGAAAAAGGTACTGTATTGTTATTCATTAGAAATAGGTATTTAGTTGGAATTTTAAGCCGAATTCAATTATGAGGGGTAAGTGAATTGTGTACAACCATTACATCTTCTTTTTCTATTTCGGCAGTCATAATGTACCTTAATGAAGGGATTAATACTTTAACTTTTCTTTTCTTTAAAGCAACTATGCTTCCTTCCATCTCCATAAATGGCCCCTGAATTATTTTAACACGGTCATTAATATTCAAAATAACCCGCTCTAATTTTACATTATTATGCTCACTCAAAAATTTCTTTATCAATTCTATTTCAGAAGCAAGAATAACAGCAGGTTTACCTAACCAGCAAACAAAATTCACAACCCCATAAACAAGCCTGATGCTGTTCATTTGCTTTTGAGATACTTTTACAAATACGTAAGAAGTAAATAGTGGCTCCTCAACAAGCTTTTTTCTATCGCTCCACTGCTTTAAAACCTTATTTAAAGGACAATAATTTTCGATATTAATTTTATTTAATTGATCTGCAACCTTCCTCTCCATCCTTGAGCGGGTGTAAACAGCATACCATTTGAGCTCCATATTGGACTATTTAATTTAACATGTATACATAATATATAAAGGATGGGCATGCTTCTTCTTTACCCCTTGTTATGGAGCAAACAATTAAGAAATATTTAAAGGGATGATGTTAGAGCTTAAACTTTCCTTTTAATATACAGCTTTCAATTTTACCGCTGTTTTTAGGATTAATATTACCGGACAAAAAATATAGCGGCTACTGAAATTACTGAAAGCAACAAACTTATTTTTGGAAGTGTCCGATCAACTGCTGCATATTTAGCACGGCCGGCCTGTACATATAAAACGTCATTATTCTTTAAATAATAGTATGACGAATTGAATACATCTTTTTTGGATAAATCAACAGGAATATATTCCCTATTACCATCTATTTCTCTAATTATAAGTATCTTTCTTAAAGCAGTGATATTTAAATCACCTGATAAACCCAATGCTTCAGTTAACGTCAATCTTTCATTCTGCACTTTGAAAACCCCGGGCGCTGCCACATCCCCAATTATTGAAATTTTAAAATTCAGCAACCTAACAATTACAGCCGGCTCTTTAAGATAAGCCAGCAACTTTAATCTAACCTGCTCTCTTACCTGCTGTGTCGTCATATTGGCAACCTTCATGGAACCAATTATTGGGAGCAAAATCTGTCCCTGCTGATCTACTAAATATCCTCCATAATTTTCATTTGTTCCATTGGCAGAGTTTGAAGCAAAATTAAAAACTGCTGAAGATTCTGGATTGAGGCTGCTTATACTTATACCCAGTATGTCTTCTGGCTGAACAGTTATAGGGGTGAAATTTTTGATTTGTTCAATAGTTGGAGCAGACTGGTTTAAATCCTGGAAATAGGATATTTTTTTGTAGGAACTACATGAAATAAAATTAAGACCAAGTACAATAATCAACAGTGGAAAACGTGCTTTCATAAAAAAGATAATTGATAATTTGAATGCCTTGAATTGATATTATTTGGTAAAAATTATTTACCTGTAAATTGCTTTTTAAAACGCTTATTTCAGGAACAACTTATTACTTGTAGTCTGGTCCGGCTTATAGCTTCGCTCACTCTGTGTCACAGAGAAACGAAATAATTCAGATTTATTTAGGTGAACTTACAATACTTAACTTACAATTAAAAAATAATTTTTTTATTGTATAAAAAGGTGTGCAATATGTGTAAAAATGCTCATTAATCACCTCAAACCTGTCTGGTAAATAATTTACAAGACAATTGAATACTACTTCCTTTGGAGAAGTAAAGCTTGAAACATTTGCAGGAATATATTAGGTTTAAATAGCAGAATATTGATTAATCCGGCAACCTGTTGAAATCAGATAAGTAGGCTAATGATTTAAGCAATGGCAGTTGATCTACCGGCTCATAAATGGAATGAAGAAAATTTCCGAGCGCGCCAATGTTAAAATAATTTATTACAGGCGAAAATATCATTAATGATCCTGCACAATTGAAAATGAATCGCTGTATAAACGCCGAGCTATTTTGGCAGCCTCGGTCTTTTCTTTTTAACAGGGGCAGAAGTTTCCCTGCCGGGTTGTACCAAACGTTGTGGTACCACCTGATGGACTACCGGTGCGGGTTGCTGATCAGCAATCCTAACCTCCAGTTTCCGCTGCCCAAATTGCAGGCCATTCAACGCATTTATTGCCTGTTCTGCACCAGACTGGTCCTTCATGTGCACAAAGCCATAACCCTTGCTGCGCCCGTTCTGCTGGTCACGAACAATGGTCAGTAATTCTATATCTCCGTAAGGACTGAAAAGCTGTGCCAGCTGCATTTCGTCCATCTCACGGGGAAAACCGACTACAAATAGTTTGACCTGATTGGTTTGCATAACAGATGCAAAGATAAGAAGCTTATAGCAAAGATAATAAGCTTATATTAAATGTAAAACTTAACACTGGATTAACATTACTTATTTAACTTGCTGACTACCATTTCATATCAACCGTATAAGCTATGAAAACCATTAGATTAACAGATTTGCGCCTGGTGTATATCAACCAACTATTTAATGCTTCGGTTGAAACAGTTTTTGATGCCTGGTTAAAGCCGGAGGTGATTAAAGGTTGGTTGTTTAAAAGCGCAACCAATCAAATCATTGATGTAAAAATAGATGCTAAAGTGGGTGGCCGCTTTTCCATTGTGGAACGTAGTAAAAACGGCGAAACCATCGACCATTTTGGCACTTACCGGCAGTTCGAGCGGCCTAACCTGCTGATCTTTACCTTAGAAGTGCCCCGGCACTTCCCGGGTGTCTCTACGGTTACTGTCGACCTTCAGCCAACCACTAATGGTTGTGAGCTAAATTTTACACAAACCGGGGTTGAACCTGCAATTGTTGAAGACAACTGGCGGGAGATGCTGCAGCAATTAAACCAGTTGGTGGCGCAATGAGCAGGCTATCCACAGCTTATTTATAATCAAATCAGGCACCTGCTATTGCAAGTACCTGATCTTGTTACTTATAGCAATTTTTAGTTCATTTTACAGCCATCAGGTCTACCTTCTCAATGACCGGAGCTGAAGCTAATAATTCCGGGGCGTTAGCCATTAACGCCTTGGCAATTTGTCCTCCCAGGTGGGCACTTCGTCCTTCTTCAGTTTCAAACGTATCAAAGATGCCAAAGGTGGAAGGCCCCAGTTGCAGGGCGTACCAGTTAATAGTATCATTTTCCTGCTGAGCTAAAGGCAATGCACCTTTTAAAAACGCTGCAACTTCTTCTTCTTTGCCTGGTTTCGCTTCAAGCCTGGCCAGTAATGCTAATTTTACCATAATTTTAATTGCTTAATTGTTCAT
>JAQBOY010000200.1 GCA_028287805.1 Mucilaginibacter sp. | reverse complement strand
TGAGCAGTTTAAATTCACTAAAGCCGAAA
This sequence comes from Mucilaginibacter sp., assembly GCA_028287805.1. Classification (GTDB taxonomy): domain Bacteria; phylum Bacteroidota; class Bacteroidia; order Sphingobacteriales; family Sphingobacteriaceae; genus Mucilaginibacter. Next base: position 3,876 of record JAQBOY010000200.1, on the reverse strand, counting down.
GCATCATTATCAATAAAAATAAAAACAAAGAAACAAAGTAAGTTGGATTTGAGGAATTAATGTCGGCTTTTTATAAATATAAAAAACAAAAGACGCATGAATGAGCAACAACAAACCTTATTTGATTTTATGCGGCAACAGGCTGATAAACTGTTAACCCAAACACTGCAGCATATCGGCCTCACTTTTATTTCATTGTTTTTGGCTGTATTGATCGGCTTGCCTTTAGGTATTTTAATTTCACGGAAAACAAAATTATCAGGAACCGTTTTAGGGATTGCCGGGATTTTACAAACCATACCCAGTATTGCACTGCTGGGCTTTATGATACCATTGTTAGGTATTGGTGCCAGGCCGGCTATTGTAGCGTTACTGTTATACGCGTTGCTTCCCATTATACGGAATACCTACACAGGCATTACAGGTGTTGATGCGGCTATTAAGGAGGCTGCTGTTGCCATGGGCATGAGCAAGTGGCAAATCCTGTTTAAAGTGGAGCTGCCTTTAGCTATGCCCGTTATACTGGCAGGTATACGTACCGCTACCGTAATTAATGTAGGAGTGGCTACGCTGGCATCTTATATTGCCGCCGGTGGGTTGGGCGAATTTATTTTCGGGGGTATATCTTTAAACAACACTAACATGATACTGGCTGGGGCAATACCCGCTGCTCTATTAGCTATTCTGTTTGATTTCCTGCTATCGCGTCTGCAAAAGCTCAACTTAAAAAAACTAAACACGGCTACTGCGGCACTGCCGCTGCTACTCATTCTTTTGTCGTCCTTCTACTTTATTCCATCGGCATACGGCAGTAAACTTACCGCAGGCTTTACGCCCGAGTTTATGGGCAGGCAGGATGGAAATCTTGGCCTGCAAAGCAAGTATGGGTTAAAAATACATACTATAGTGATCAGCGATGCGGTAATGTATAAGGCCGCTTATGAAAAACAGCTGGATGTTATTAGCGGATATTCTACTGATGGACGGTTAAAGGCTTATAACCTGATTATTTTGCGCGATGATAAAAATATTTTCCCACCCTATTATGCAGCGCCTGTGGTAAGGGAAGATGCTTTAAACAAATTTCCGGATTTGGAAAAAACATTAAATCTGCTGTCGGGCAAAATAAATGATAGCATCATGACAGAATTGAACTATCGTACTGATTATCTTCACCAAAGCCCGGAAAGGGTAGCAAAGGATTTTTTACTGTCGAGAAATTTATGGAAACCGGAACGAAACGGCAATGCCGGAATAGTACGAATCGGCTCCAAAATATTTGGTGAACAATACATTCTGGCCAATATGTACAGCATGCTGATAAAAGGTTATACAAACTATGATGTAGCTACCAAAACGGGGTTAGGTGGCACTAAAATTTGCTTTGACGCTTTAACTAATAACCAAATTGATCTTTATCCGGAATATACAGGCACAGGGCTATTGGCCATATTACAGCCTCCGGTAAAGATCATTGATTCATTAGAAAGCAGTAAGGACAAAACCTATAATTATGTTAAGGCTGAATTTAAAAAAAAATATCAGGTTAAATGGCTACAACCTATAGGTTTTAATAATGCGTATGCTTTAATGATGCGGCAAAAACAAGCCGTTAAAATAAATGTTAAAACAATATCAGATCTAAAAAAGTATTTGGAAACAAATTAATTAAATGGATATAACTGACCGTTATAAAAAAGTTCGCCAGCGTACTGAAATGATCTGTTCCCCATTGCAAACGGAGGACTATGTAGTTCAGCCTGTTGTTGATGTTAGTCCGCCTAAATGGCACATCGGGCATACCACCTGGTTTTTTGAAACCTTTATTCTGAAGCCTTATTTCATGGGTTATCAGGAATATAACGCAGATTATAACTATGTTTTTAACAGTTACTATGAAACTGCAGGCAACCGGGTATTACGTACAGACAGGGGGAATTTAAGCCGCCCTACGGTTAACGAAATTTACCGTTACCGGGAGTATGTAGACGAGGCTATGCTTAAATTTTTATGCAAAGAGCCATCTGCCGAAATTAAGGATTTGCTTATACTGGGACTTAACCATGAAGAGCAGCACCAGGAACTTTTATATACTGATATCAAATATATATTAGGGCATAACCCTCTTTTTCCGGCTTATGATAAAAATTACCTTTCCCCAAAGGCAGATGTATCCGGAAATAAGGGATTTATTAAGGTAAATGAGGGCATTTATGATATAGGGTTTGAAGGTGAAGGATTTTGTTTTGATAATGAGTTAACACGTCATAAAGTTTATTTAAATGCTTTTGAGATAAGCCCCGGCCTGGTAACTAATGCCGAATATTTGGCATTTATAAATATAGGGGGTTACCATGATTTCAGGCACTGGCATGCCGAAGGCTGGGATTGGATAAAAAATAACCATATTGAATCACCGCTTTACTGGCATTTAATAGATGGCGAATGGTACCAGTATACATTTCATGGATTAGAACCACTAAATTTAAAAGAGCCTGTTTGCCATATCAGTTATTTTGAGGCGTATGCCTACGCAGCCTGGAAAGGGTTAAGACTGCCTACAGAATTTGAATGGGAAGCTGCCGCTAATCAATTTAAATGGGGTAAAAGCTGGGAGTGGACCGAAAGCGCTTATTTGCCCTATCCCGGTTTTACCAAAGCGCCCGGCGCTATTGGCGAGTACAATGGTAAATTTATGGTTAACCAAAAGGTTTTGCGGGGCGCTTCAGAAGTTACCTCACCCGGGCATAGCCGGATTACTTACCGCAATTTTTTTCAAACCAATTTACGATGGCAATTTACTGGCATAAGACTTGCCCGTTAAGCTCAAATAGATTAAAAAGATGGAACTATCTACTACCCCAACCGAATTAATTACATCAAAGCTTAAAACCCAGCAGTTTTATAAAGATGTAATAGCAGGACTACAGGGAACACCTAAGCGGTTAAGTTCGAAATATTTTTATGATGCTAATGGCGACAAGCTTTTTCAGGACCTGATGAACTGCGAGGAATATTATCCAACCAAATGTGAGCTGGAAATATTCTCTGAGAAAACAGCCGAGCTTGGTGAAGCTATGATTAATGGAGGCGATGCCTTTGATTTAATAGAGCTGGGAGCGGGGGATGCAATGAAATCAAGCCACCTGCTAAAATATTTACTGAAGAAAAAAGCGGATTTTACTTATTTGCCTATTGATATTTCAGACAATATCATATCCTACCTGAACATTACTTTACCTGTAATTTTACCTGGCTTAAAAGTCACTGGGTTAAACGGCGAATATTTTGATATGCTAACAAAAGCAAATGTAAGTTCAAACAGGCGCAAAGTAGTGATGTTCCTGGGCTCAAATATTGGCAATATGCCGGTAAATGAAGCGATAGATTTTTGCAGACAGGTGCGTGAACATTTATCTGCCGGAGACAGGATGTTAATAGGGATTGATCTTAAAAAAAATCCTAAAACTATATTAGCAGCTTATAATGACAAAGAGGGCATTACTAAACGGTTTAACCTTAATTTACTTGATCGTATTAACCGGGAGCTAAATGCTGATTTTAATTTAGGCCAATTTGACCATTACCCGGTTTATGACCCGGAAACCGGGTCATGCAAAAGCTATTTAATCAGCCTTGCCGATCAGGTTGTAAAAATTAATGGCAAGGAGAATATTCATTTTTTAAAGGATGAATATATTTTTATGGAGATATCACAAAAATATACACTTGAACAAACCGATCAGATGGCTATAGCTTCCGGATTTAAAACTACAAACCATTTTTTTGATAGTAAACAATGGTTTATAGATGCAGTTTGGATAGCGGAATAAGTCAAAAAGAAATTCATTATTATCATTCAGAATCCTATTTTTG